>JAPLUR010000059.1 GCA_026397505.1 Candidatus Zixiibacteriota bacterium | reverse complement strand
CCTCTTTGGACATTTCGTTCTTGTCCATCTGCTGCGGCTTTTGTTGATTCTGCTTCTGGTCCTCTTGCTGTTGCTGCTCCTGTTCCTGCTGCTTCTGCTGGTCCTGCTTGTCCTGCTGATCCTGCTGCTGCGGTTGTTGCTGTTTGTTGTCTTTCTGCTGCTGCGGTTTCAGCTGCTCTTTTAACATTTTTCTGGCCAGCTCAAGATTGTACTTGGCATCGATATCATCGGGCGCAAGTTCGAGGGCTTTCTGATACGATGCAATCGCCTTCTGATAATCACCGGTCCGGTAATAAACATTGCCCAGATTATAATGCCCCTTTGCCTCGTTATTGATATCGCCGGTGACAAACGATTTCTCGAGCTTGTCGGCGGCCTCTTCATATTTACCCTCTTTATACAGAGCACTGCCGATATTATACTGCAATTCCGGCGTCTCCGGCCGCTCGGCCTCCGCCTGGCGATAGAATTCAAGCGCTTTCTTGAAATCACCGCCGGCGAAAGCACTATTTCCTTTTTTCACCATGCCATTGAAGCTGTCGGCATGGACAGCGCCGAAGAGAAGCGCCATCAAAACCGAAAGAATAATCGCCGTCTTTATTCTCATACTCTACCTGATCTTCTTTATTCTTTTCTTTTCCGAAACAAAAAACTCCAGCACAATAATAAAGACCGCCAGAATTAAAGGATACTGGAAACGATCTTCATACTGCATCATTAATTTCCCCTCCAGTTCCTTTTTCTCCATCTTACTGATTTCGTCGAAAACCTTTTCAAGTTCCATTTCGCCCGGTGTGGCATGATAGTACTTACCCCCGGTGGTCAGAGCGATTTTCTGAAGTGTCATTTCATCCAACTTAGTGACAATAACCTCGCCGTTTTTATCCTTCTTGTAACCGACTTTTTCGCCGGTACGATTGGTCACCGGGATCGGCTCTCCCGCCCCGGAGCCGATGCCAATAGCATAAATTTTGACGCCTTCCCTGCGCGCCTCGTCGGCGGCATTCAGGGGATCGCTGTTCTGATCTTCGCCGTCGGTCAGCAGAAGCAGGACTTTATGCTTTTTCTCCAGTTTTTCAAAAGCTCCCGTGGCTTTCGTAATGGCCTCACCTATGGCCGTGCCCTGCTTCGGTATCAGACCGACATCAATGACATCAAGAAACATCTCGGCTGCCGAATAGTCCAGGGTCAGTGGGCACTGGATAAATGCTTCCCCGGCAAAAGCGACCAGGCCGATCCTGTCTCCTTTGAGGCGGTCAATCAATCCCCGGACTTCCTGCCTCGCTTTGGCGATACGGCTTGGTTTCATATCCTCGGCCAGCATAGAGTTGGAAACATCAATGGCGATGACAATGTCGATCCCTTCCCGCTTCATCATTTCCATATGCGTGCCGCACTGCAACTGCGAAAGAGTGATTACCAGAAAAAGGACTCCGGTCAGCAACAACGCCGCCTTGCCTCCCTGGCGGGCGAAGGAAATGTAAGGAGCATTTTTCATCAGCAGAAGGATGTCCCCGAAACGGGCCAGCATCTTTCTCTTCCGATTGATCGCCCAAAGATAGAACAATCCCAGAACGACAAGCAAACCCAACAGCATCAAATTTTCAGGCGAAGCAAAACGCATAGAATCCCAACATCACCTCAAGGTATTTTCCTAAATATAGTTTGTCCTAACAGCATTTCCAACACCAGGAGAGCCAATCCAAAATAAACAAAGGATGGAAACAGCTCTTCGTATTGCACATATTCATTGACTTTGACTTTGGTCTTCTCGAGACTATCGATTTCGTCATAAATCTGCTCCAGCTCTTTTTCAGAGCGGGCGCGGAAATATTTGCCGCCGGTCTTGCCCGCGATTTCCTTCAAAACATCCTCATCAATCTCATTCGGCAGATAGACATATCTCTTGCCGAAAATCGGGTCATCAACCGGGTACATGGCATTGCCGGGGCGTCCCACCCCAATAGTATAAATCTTGACCCCCATTGTCTTGGCAATGCCGGCGGCGGTCAGAGGATCGATTTCGCCGGCGTTGTTGACACCGTCGGTCAGGAGCACTATCACCTTTGACTTGGATGGTGATTCCCGCAGGCGATTGACACAATTGGCCAGCGCCATGCCGATAGCAGTACCATCTTTAATCATCCCGAACCGAACCTGATCCAGAAAATTCAGGAGCACCCCATAATCAAGCGTCAGCGGGCACTGGGTAAAAGAAGACTGCGAGAAAACCACCAGACCAATTCGGTCGGAGGCACGTTTGGAGACAAACTTCTTGATTTCCTCTCTGGCAACATAAAGACGGTTCTCGGGTTTGAAATCCTCGGCCCGCATCGAGCCTGAAACATCCAGCGCCAGCATGATATCTATCCCTTCCGAGGTAACCTCGCGGTTTTCGGTCCCAGCCTGAGGGCGAGCAAAGGCCACGATCAGCATCGCCAGGGCGAACATCCGGAAAAAAGGCAGAATGAATCGGAATCGCAGGCGGCCGGATTTGGCCGAGCGCTTGATTATTTTGAGATCGCTGTACCGGATAGAGGCCGATTGCGTACGCCTTCTCTGAAAATAATAGTACAGCATCAAGGCAATCAGGGCGGCGCCTACCAAGAAAATCATTGTCGCCGACAGCGATATCTCATGTTCAAACAGACTGATATTAAATCCTGCAAATCTAAACATTAAGCCCGCCTCCGGTTGTGGCAATCGGTTCCCCGGCAACGGACACCCGAGAGGTTTCAACCTGCCGGATATATTCCACTATATTGACCGCCTCATCGTAATCCTGAATGACCTTATCCATTTCGGGGATCAACTTGGCGAATTTGACCAGATCGGCAAAACCAAGAAAATTTTTCAGGCGACTGAACAATTGCTCGTCGATTTCTTCCTCCATGATGACAACCAGAAACTCCTCAGTAGTCATATCGAGCACCGGAATGGTGTAAATGCGACCCAAATAGGCTCGGACAATTTCGGTCAGCTCAACATAAAACTGCTTGAATTGGCCGTCGGAGGGGTAATTTTTCTCTTTGAGAAGAGCCAGTTCCTCGAAGGCGATCTCCCATGGCTTGCGCAGGTCAACCGGCTCACCCTGCTGCATTCTCTTCCTGCGGATTCGCCAGAAGATATAAGCTGCCACGGCCGCCAGAATCAGGAAAGCCCCGCCGAAATAGTAATATAGAGCATAGCTGGTCTTAAATTCGATCGGCCCTTTGATATCGCGGATGTCGGCCGTGTCAGAGGATTCCGCCAGCAGCGATTTTACTTTGATGGGAGTCGGCTCGGAAATGAGATATTTGACGGTGCTATCGGGAAGCATGAATTCGACCGGTATCGGCGGAATGATATAATCGCCGGTAGTAAAAGTGGTCAATGAAAAGCGACTTTCGACCTTGATCCGTCCGTCCTTGAGTCTGGTTGATTCATCGGTTTGATAATCCTTGACATCAAAGGCCCCCAGATTGGCGCCGATCGGCGGCGGTGTAAGAACGATATTGGAGTCATGAATGATTGTCAGTCGATAATTGATGAGGTCACCGATATAGATTTCCGATCGGTCAACCGAGGTTTCCACCGTAATCCCCAGCGCCGATGTGACTGTATCGGGGGATGCCGTTTCGGCACCGAGCAGGGCAGTACTCAATCCCGCCCATAAGAACAATATGTATAGTATTCTTCTCATCTTCTCTTATATATGCAGACTACGTCCGATTGATAGCTTTTGTTATAGCCGGCGGTCAGTTCCGCTGCATAGTAGTCGGCCGGTTGATTGACTGTCACTACCAGCGCCGGGGTTCTTTTTACAACTTCCTCTCTTAGATAAACAGCATCAGCCAATTTATGTTTCATATATCCGGCATGGTCGAGAGGCAGCGGCCAATGGAAACCTACAATCTCGCTGCCAGGTAACGGCATCTGTCCGGTGAAAAAAGTGTAGCCGGCCCATTCGCAAAGGACGGTATCGGACACCCGGCCCAATTCCAGCATCTGCTCGGTTATCTTTTTTACCTCCGAAAGGAGGTATCGTCGGTCGGCTTTCCGGATACCATAGATATTGATGGCGATATAGGGCACCAGCGAAATTAGATACAACGCGGCCAGAACGGTGATAATCAGGCGCCTTCCCAAAGGCTTCCAGAGTGCCCGCGCTCTTTCCAGCATCGTCTCCAGATTGAAGGCGATCAGAATAATCGCAAAAGCAATATACTGCTCGACATAATGCCGCAATATCGGATGCGGCACAAAATAGACGACGGCAATAAGGAGCAGATTCATCAACGCCATTCCCTGCGGGGTCACAAAAAGATCACGCCTCGTCCGCAGTTTTCCCGACTCAATTAAATAGCGCAGGGAAATTATGCTCAAAACAAGGATAATGAGCAGATGGGGATCAAGGACTGTTCTTATAAGCGTGGTCAACCGATTAGAGATAATATAACCGAGACTGTGATCGGTTTCGCGATAAATTTGAAAGATAAAAGTATCAAAGAAGAAACTGCCCGACGCCCTGACCATCATAACAAGAGCCGGCACGGCAAAGGGAATCAGTGCAAAAAGAAAGGAGAGCACCGTCCTGAGCCGACGATCGCGTGCCTGGAGAATAGTCGCCCACAGATAGAGGGGCAGCAGAATAATGAAAATAGCGCGATGGTTTATCAGGGCGGACAGGAACAGTCCCGCCAAAACAACGTCAAGCAACCTTCCGCTCTCGCGGAAATGGAGCCAGAAGAAAAATGTTCCAAGGCTCAGGAAATGGGCAAAAACCAGCGGTTCGTACATAGTGTGCACGGAGATAATAAGTCCCGAAAACGTATACATCGATAATGCAATCAGCGCTGCCCTGATACTCCGGCTGGCTTTGAGGACAATGAGGAAAAGAAGTACCGCCGAAAGAAATCCGGCCGCCACGGCCAGACCGCGCAAAATCCAGAATGATTGCCACCCCGACAAGGCTAGGCTTGAGAATACCGTCGGCATCAGCATCAGTTGCGTATAAAAGAAGTCGATATAAAGCGTTTTCCCCAGGCCGACCATACGGGTGGCGTTGAGATAGAACCCCTCATCACGACCGATCATGCGATAGGCCGCAAAGAGCACCAGGATGGCCAGGTTAAGAAACAACAATCCGTAAAGTATATATTTTTGTTTCGGCGCCATGTTATTTGATATTTTCTTCAAAAACCTGTACTTTTTCTATTGCCGCCAGCCGGGCGATATAATCGGAGAAAGCCCTTTGTGATTTTTCCTGCTGATAATCCACCAGAACTTTCACCCGGACATCATCGTACGACTTATCGCCGTACTTCTCTTTTTTATTGGCCAGATAATAGTTTTTCACGTCGGAGGTATCAATATTGACCTGCGGCAGAATCTTCGTGACATAATATTTGTCGACCACCACCTGTTTTTCGAGATCTTTCTGCTTCTGCAAGACATCACTGTCTTTGTCCATGCCGTTCCGAACGGCGTCCTGATACATTAATTCCAACGATATTCGTTTCAGCAGAATTTCCATTTTCCCCTTTTTATCCATGAATTTCTTCTGCATGTCCAGCGGAAAGCCCTGTATGTCATTTTCGACATCAGACATATATATCGGTCGCTCACCGACTCTGGCCACGATTTCCTTACCGCCCGCTCCGGCGCGTAAAGAGTCGATATTGACGGTTCGGTCCAGCTCCCGTTTGGCATCCATCACCCGGCCCATTTTTTCCAGTGAATAAATCAGATTTTTTCCCGCCTCATCGTAGAAACTTCCCCGGGGATTAAGGGCTCTGGCGCGCACATAATAGGCCGCCGCATTTTCATAGTCGGCCAGATTCTCAAAATAGATTCTGCCGACCATATAATCAATATTGGCAGCCGTTTCGCGATCGATATCGGGATCGTTCAAAGCCCTTTTGTACTCTTCCACGGAAGCCCGGTAGAGATTATTATCGGCCAGCTCTCCGGCCAGTCCTTTGACTTCGGCGAATCCCTGGGCCTTGTGGTCGCCCGGCATGAAGAAGACAAGGAACAACACAAGTATCAGAGTCGCCGCCGAGAATATCAGACTTATAACTGAAATTAATGATCTCCCTTTTTCCATATCCAGGATCTCCGGTTAATGTCTCTTTTCCCGCATCCTGAAGAAGTTTATTAAGGGGACGGTGTACGGTTCGTTGGTAATGATCTGAATAAAATCGAGATTTATAAGCCGGAAGGCTCTTTTCAGACCATAATTATCGGCATCGGCTTTTTGGGCGAAATCGAGGCGGAATTCCGAAGAGCCGGTATCAATCAGCAGCGTCTCGCCCGATTCGGCGTCCTCCAGTTCGATCAAGCCGACATCTTCAATCCGGAGTTCCCTGGGATCGGAAATTTTCATGGCGATCAGGTCGTGCTTGTTATTGGCAATCTGCAGCGGCTTGAGATACCCTTCGGAAAGAAAATCCGAGATAAGAAACACGACCGACTTTTTCTTGATGACCCGGCTGAAATACTCCAGCGCCGAGGCGATATCGGTGCCGGTGCCGACCGGCTTAAAATAGAGAATCTCTCGAATCAGCCGCAGGACATGGGCTCGCCCCTTTTTGGGCGGAATAAATTTCTCTATCCGGTCGGTGAAAATAATCATTCCCACCTTGTCATTATTCTTGATCGCCGAAAAAGCCAGCACGGCGCAAAGTTCGGCCGCGGTTTCCTCTTTGAACCTTTCCCTGGTTCCGAACTGACCCGATGATGACATATCGACCAGCAGAATAACCGATAGCTCGCGCTCTTCACGAAATTTCTTGATATGGGGAAAACCGGTGCGGGCGGTTACATTCCAGTCGATGAGACGGACATCATCCCCCGGCTCGTACTGGCGCACTTCCTCAAACTCCATCCCATGCCCCTTGAAAGTGGAGTGGTACTCTCCCGAAAAGAGATCGTTAACCAGCCGTTTGGTGGTTATTTCGATCCGGCGGATTTTCTTGAATATTTCCTTCTGGTCCATATTCTGGCCGGTCATCACGGGACTTCGATGGTGTCGAATACTTTCTGAACGATATCATCGGATGTTCTTTCTTCCGCCTCGGCCTCATAGGTGACCAGAACCCGGTGGCGCAGGATATCGGGGCCGATCGCCTTCACATCCTCGGGGGTGATATACCCGCGACCGCGCAGAAAAGCATGGGCCTTGGCAGCCATGTTCAGATAGATGGTGGCGCGCGGCGAGGCGCCATAAGCGATCAGATCTTTCACCTCTTTCAGGCCATATTTTTCCGGTTCGCGGGTGGCAAAGACAATATTGATGATGTAATCTTTCACTTTATCATCGACATAGATTTCATTGACCACGCGGCGGGCTTTCAGGATCTCCTCGGGATCGACGACCCGCTCCACCTGCAATTTTGCACCCACCGTCATCCTGTCCATGATCAGCCGTTCTTCGGCCCGCGAAGGATAGGTGATTTTCAATTTCAACATGAAGCGATCGACCTGGGCCTCGGGAAGCGGATAGGTCCCTTCCTGCTCGATCGGATTCTGCGTGGCCAGCACCAGGAACGGCTCTTCAAGCTTGTAGGTGCTGTCGCCGATAGTCACCTGCCGCTCCTGCATTGCCTCCAGCAGGGCCGACTGGACCTTGGCCGGGGCACGGTTGATTTCATCGGCCAGAATGATATTGGCGAAAACCGGCCCTTTCTTGACCGTGAATTCGCCCTTCTGGGGATTGTATATCATGGTGCCGATCAGATCGGCCGGAAGCAGGTCGGGTGTAAACTGAATGCGATGGAATTTGGTATTAATGGCATCAGAGAGCGTTTTGACCGCCATGGTTTTGGCCAGACCGGGAACGCCCTCCAGAAGAACATGCCCGTCCGCCAAAATGCCAATCAGCAGACGCTCGATCATATATTTCTGTCCGACAATAACAGTACTGATTTGACTCGTCAATTTCTCAATAAAAGCTGATTCCTTTTCGACTATGGCCTGAATCTGTTCGATGTCTTTATTCATCTTGCCTCCGCATTATAGCTATCATTTATTTTCCAAAGAAAGTTTCAATTTCTGCGATCAGACGGATAATATCTCCCGGGGCTCCCTCAATCGGTGCATATTTCTCTTTATCCGCCAGGGCCAGCCATTCGGAAATCCTCTCTCTTCCACCGGCCGGGAATTCTATCCGCTCCATTTCATTCAAAACGGCCGAGGTGGCCTTGCCCGCAGTCACCAATCCGTATTTTTTTTCCAAATAGTCGTTCAGGAGTTTATACAAGCGGGTGAAAAAAATTTTCCGATCGCTCTGAGATTCTTTTTTGGCGACCGCCAGTTGTTCCAGAAATAATTCTTCCGGTGTTTTTATCGGCGCCGCCGGCACCCGGCTTCGTTTCCATCTGAACACAAAGAATATCGCCGCCGCCAGAGCCGCAACCAACACTATAGCGCCAATCATATATTTCCAGCTATTGGATTTTACCGGCGGGGGAATGGGCTCCGCAATTATGACCTGAAAACGCTGGCTGGTCAGCTGCCCGGCCGTCGAATCAGGCATGGACAGATAATTCAATACAATCGGTTCGATTATGCCGACCCCTGCTTTGGTCGGCTTAAAAGTATATTTGAAGGTGCGGGTGGTGATTTCCTGCCCTGCTTCGGTGCGACTGGAAACGGCAGAAGTTGATCCTAAGACGGTGAGATTTTGCGCGGACGGCAGTGGTAGTATTTCAAAAGCGTAGCGTCCGATTCCTCCCTGCCAGCGGATCTCCATGCTGAGGTTAACAGATGATTCGAAAGGGATATCGGTCTTATCAATCCCGGCGCTAAGGGACAATTCATCGGCTGATGCGGTCACAAAAGAGAAAAGCATCAGACCGGCCAGGATTCTCGATTTGATCAATCTAATTAACAACTGGTTGTCCAAATTCAGCATGGCTGAAAATAATAAATGTTTGCCATATGTCAAACTAAACCACTGCCGGGCATTTTAATAAGATTTATACAGCAGATCCATTAGACGGTTGCAAATATTGTTATCTTTTGCCGAGAATGAAGGCGAGGAGTCCAAATATCATCAAAAACTTTAATAAACTATTAATAACCTTAAGTCTATCAATATCTTTTACGATGAATACTGCCGCCAGCAGAATGATAAGAGGAATGTCGACCAGGCCGATTGTTATGATATTATAGGCCGGTCGGTACCAACCCTGGAGAATCGGTATCAGTGACACCAGGATCAACAGACCGAATATCAGAGCGGCCAGGGCCTGCGCTTTTGGGGGAGACAGGATAGAAGGTAGCGTTCTATATCCATTCAATCGGTCGCCTTTAAGGTCGGCGATATCTTTTAATAATTCCCGCCCCAGATGAAAAAGAAATGCAAAGGCGGCCGGCACAATTGGGCCGGGAATCATTGTAAGCGAAGCTGAAGAAACAGAAAGGCCGCCGACCAAAAAGGTCGACCCGCCAAGAATGGATACGGCGATATTCCCCCAGAAAAGGAGTCGCTTGAGAAGCAGGTTGTAAATTATCAGGAGAAGTATGCCGGCAATAATGGTCACCGTCACCGCCGCATCGACCTTGAGGCCAAGCACAATCGCAGTCAGATTGAACAGGACGAATACAATCAGCGCGCTTGCCGGATTCAATTCGCCTTGCGGCAGCGGCCGGTGTGGGTGGTTGATCCGATCGTTTTCAATATCAAGGAAATCGTTCAGTGCATTACCAGCGCCACAGACCAAAGCCACCGCCAGAGAGGTCAGATATACCTGTCGCCCTCCGCCCGAACCGGCCAGATACCATCCCACCGAGACTCCTATCGCGGCCATCAGGCAGTTATGAATCCGGATCAGCTTGACAACCGATATGATTTTTCGCACGCCGACACTATATGGCGAACAAAGTCCCGGGTCAACATTTTAAAATTGCCGGCCGATAGAAATAAGAAGCCGGGGTTCACCCAATTTGACATTCTCGCCCCAGGAGAACTCCATTCTCAGAGAGAGCTTTTCCGACCCAAATTTTATGCCGCCGCCAAATCCATATTTGAAATCATCCGTTCTGGCCGGATGGCGCTGTTGGTCCAGGGCACGATTTTCCCAGTAAGCGGCATCAAAGAAGGGGTAAACATAATCGGTCCGTGAAAGAAACAATCTCGGCTCGGTTCGTATCATCGCCAAGCGCTGCGCGGCAAACTGGTCGTTGCGGTATCCACGCAGATTCGCCGGTCCCCCGATGAGAAATAATTCCGAAGCCGGCAGCGGTTTCTCGGAACTTTCAATATCCTTCAGATCCAAACGGCAATAAAAAGAGAGAAAACCGCCCAATGAGGGTGCCGCCTCAGCGCTCAATTCATTCCTCGTATCATTATATAGCGATCTTTCGAGAGGCCCGCCACCGCCGCGATAATGACGACCGGAGTATCTGATTTCCCATTTCAACGAGAATTTGCCGGAGGCATTTTTGAAATCCTTCAATCGGGCGCTCTCGATTCCCAATTTCACTTCATAGGATTGATATCCCCTCGACGAAGCTTCCACCGGTTCGACATTTTTCCATCCGACTCCGGTAAGGAAACGGAGATTATCACTGAAATCATTCAGATATTCGCCGTTGATACCAAACTCATAGAAGCCCTCTCGATAATCGCGGGTATGAACATTCAGCGATGCCTCGCCCAGACCGAGGAGAAAAACCGGCTGACCATAACTGAAATCGAGGATCGATTTGTCCTTCTCGCGCTTATCCAAAAGGAGACCGGCTTTCTGCCCTCCGCCAAAAATGTTTTTCCCCCTTATGTCAAAGAACCAGAGGAAATAGCCGTCGCCCTCAGGCACATATCCTCCCGCCCCCTCGAAGTGGAACGGCTTGCTTTCAATAAATTGATAGTGCACCGAGGCGCTCTGATATCCCATATCGGGGACGATCAAAGGCGGCCCCGAAAGGCCAAGAAAATCGATCCTGTCCGTTTTGGGGAGGAGATCGGCCGCATGAGTTGAGAAAAGAGTATCCCCTTCCTTAATCCGGACATATTTCCCGATCAATTCCGGGCTGGTGCGATTGATCCCCTCATATTCCACCCTGGAAACGGTTACGACCGGCCCGATACGCAGAGTCAGATAAATATCGATTCCGATTCCTGCTTTCGCGAATCGCGAGGGAACCAGAGAGACATAATAATTACCCTTTGACTGATAGCCGGCTAAAATCGAGTCAATTATCCTCTGAACTTCCCCTTGCTCAAAAGTGGCGCCATATAAGAGAGTGTCATTCGAGTCCCCGCCAATCACTATCTTTCCGATCACATATTGCGGGCCGAATCTCAGTTGAATTGTCCCCATAGAATCAGGCTCGGAGATAGTTGTCTGATTATCGAGGAAACCGCGATCGGTGAGATAGCGGCTTAGAGAATCAACGACACTCTCTTCCCGAAACCGACGCAGGAATCTCTGTACTTCATTCCGATTGCCGGTCGTACCATCAAGGAAATCAATCTTCCTTTCGGCAGCGAGCGAAAGAGCGGCGATCAAGATAAGGAATATCACGAACCTAAAAACTCGCAATGACCTCTCCCCTTCCCGTAATCCGCGCCTTGCGGTCATTGGCATGGCGGCCGCTCAGCGTTAAGGTAAATCTCAGGTCTTTCTCCAATTTATGATCCGATCGCAAAGACCAGTTGATTCCTCTATGTCCGGAATAATCATCGGTAAGGCGGTAAGAAATGAAGCCGCGCTCATCAAGCTTCTGAAAGTACCCTTCCAGCTCCAATGATGTTTCCCCCCCGGCCACCATTCGCATCCTGGGATTAATCTTAATGGCATAGAGTTTCGATCTCGAATTATTTCCGTCTCTGGCGGAACGGAAAAATAATCCCCCGTTCAATTGTCCCTGATGCAAATTCCGGATTGCGGTTATACTTAGTTTGAAGCCATTAATATTCCCCGGCGAAGAGAAATATGAATCGCGCCTATACTCAAAGTAACTTCCATCCTGAAGATACCGCCAGGAACCTGAGGATTCCTGTAAGCCCGCTCTGAAGACCTTCTCCCAGCGCAAATAGATGCTTTCTCCCAGGCGGCGTTCTTCGTGGTTATAGGAACCGGCCAGATTGACCAGATAATACCCGGAATACTTAATGAACTTCAACTCTCCCGCATAGTTGAGGTGCCGGCTGAGATATGAAAGAGAGTTGCCGGAATAAAAAGGGAGAATCCAGAGGGCATTGCGGATACCGCCTTCCAATAGCTCTTCCTGAATATTAGAGGATAAACGAAGATAGATGTTTTGAGGAACGTAGGTCAGGTTGAGCGTCTTCTCTCCCGCCTTTACCGCCGCCTGGTCGGAATGGATTTCTTCAATCTCGATGAAATTTCCTGCGGGATCAGGAATGTACTGCCCATCGCGAAAAACAAATTTCCCCTGCCCCGGGTCAACCTCAATATAGCGCACACCGCGCTCGAATCGATTTTCATCGGAAAGAGAATATGAGCCGTTCAGGGAAAAATCGGTCTTCATCGGTGCATAGCTGAAATTGAGTCGGGACATAAACTGTCGTTCTTTGCTCTGATTCTGTCTGAACCACTGACCAATCAGATAGACATCTCCGTTCCAGGCTCCAAGGCGTCGGTTCAGATTGACGACCACTCGATCGCGCGTCAGACAACGCAACCAATCGGTCAGGATCGTGTCCTGAACAAATCGCTGGTATTCCGCCGTCACGCCGTGATATCGAATGGTAAGTTTTCCCTCACGTTCGGTGGTGCCGCGGAGAATGCCGGCATACTTGTTTTTGCGTCGGTCGGATTTAAGGGAGGCGGCGAAACCTGTTTCCTTTCGCAAATCATACTTCCACTCAGCGCTCAGAATTTCACCGTCGCCCTTACGATTGGCGGCTGACGTATCATATTCCGCCAGGACTCTGGAATATCCCAGTATCGGGAGCAACGACAAGGCGCTGTCGGGATAGAGGCTGACCGTTCCGGTGTAAGAATTGAATTGTCCGGAATAATTCAGAAGTCCTGTTTCCAGGCGAAGATTGTATGGACCGGGAGCAGTCGCCGCAAGCGCCGCTCTGCCCTCTCTTTCGTCACCCGACGGGCTGAGGCCGACCGGGATGAGATATTTGCGAACCTGGTCGGGGCGATCCCGCCGGAGATACGATTTTAAATTCTTATTGATAATACGCAGTAACAGCTCGCTCCCCAAGGCATTCGCTCTTTCCACCGGAGCAGCACCGTACAACGCCGATATAATATACTCACCGCCAACGTTATTATTATCATTTAAAGTCGAATAAAGATTGCGGTCAGAGCGCGACTGGAGCATACGGATATTGATTCGCCCCACGGCGGACGGCCGGAAACCAAGTTCCGTTTCGAAATATTCCTCTCGCGATGGTACCGGTATGCGGACCATGGCCATGTAATCACCGCGACCCATCCCCACATAGCGGTAGCTGTCGCCGCCCTCATAAAGATAGTCGCCACCACCCGAACCGACCGGCGTGAAAGAGACGCGGAAAGCACCGGAATCGCCGCCGACATTCACATAGTACCGATTTCCCAGTGAATCAAGCCGTTCAATATAATTCCCGTTGGAATCGGCCACGGCGCCGTCTCTCAGATTGCGGGCGGTGGAATCGCCTATATTCTGGAGCATAGTTTGATCGCCGGAACTCAATGCACCCAATTTCATGCGGTCTTTATTGTCACCCTCAAGAATGAAACCGGCTTTGAAATAGAGTGTCGAATCAGAAATCGTCACTCCCGCCGACAGGTCATAAAATTCCCTCTGATAATCGGTGGTCAGAGGTTCATAGTCAATCTCTATTCGCGACCGCGAATCAATCAGTTTTCGCGGCGTGAAGGTGATAGCGGCGGCCGGATAATCCATAGTGTAATCCTTATCCGCGCCCCGCTCCTGAAGGGCACCGTCAATCCAGACCTTTTCCGAGCCGGGCACGATAGCGGCTACATCGTTGCCGGCGGTTATCCGGTATGGCCCCTGGATGCGGTCGCGGCCGACGAATGCCGCCGTGCGAAAAATGCCCCGCGGCCGCCCAAAAACCACCCCCGTTGAAAAAGTCCTCACGACATACTTACTCTGCAGGCCGCTGATCTGCTTTGCCGAATTTCCTCCCCAGGGTGATGGCCTTTGAACCTCCAGATTGCCGATTTCGGCAAGGAAACGCTGCGAGCGAACCTGAAGGTACAACTTGTCAAATTCGTTAATGCGACTGTTGATTGTACCATAAGAGGGATCATACCCTTTATCGGTCACCGACCCGGAAATTTCAAGACCAGGCGCGAGTTCTCCCTTTATTGCCAATTCCAACGATTGGCTGAACTGCGAAGCGCCTTCAGTCCGGGTGAAAAGCGAGAATCTCTTGGTACCGCGAATAAGCATTCCCGATTCTACGGTCGGAAGAGCCGGGGATTGGATATGGGATGAAATCGGGACAGGGCGATTATCAGACCGGGGCGTCTCCGGCGCAATTCCATAATAGATCTTAAGCCAGCGCGGTAACGGCGTGTAGTGAACGATGAGTTGACCATGGCCTGATGAATCGGAAAGATTCAAATATATGATTCCCTCAAGATAATCTATTCGATAATCCCGATTCCGCACCAGCGGCAGACCGTCGAGGAAAAGTGTATCGGAATCATTGATTATGGCACCGTCATAAATCTTGAGCCGTGATTTGATTGCGTCCGGAGATATTTGTTTAACCGCCCCCAGAGCACCGGACAAAAAGACTATTATAATCGATAGGAGAGAGAGAATGACCGATTTCGTGATAATACGATTCAGGGCCATCAATCAGGATAAAGAATTTTATAAATGACCAGGCGATCGCGGCCGGTGTCGCTGACGACCAGAAGACTGTCCGAGACGACTGTCAAATCGCGCGGTTGTTTCAGTTCGATACTGCCCACCGCGGCTATATCCTGCGATGACCAGACCAGGCCACCGCGCTCTTCAAAGCAGAAAATCCCCGGCACTCCCGCATCAACCACCCAGAGATGTCCAAAACGATCGATATCTATGCCCGAAGGTTTCTTGAGCAGATCGCCGCCGAATTCGGTATCATAAACACCAAAACGGTCGAATTTCTTGACCAGACCGTTACCGGCATCGCAGACGAAAACGTTCCCCCGCGCATCACGGGTCATACCGCCCGGAGTCAGCAGGTATCCCGTAGAGGATTCTACGCCTCCGATAAAGCGGTCGAAATTACCGACAGAATTAAACACGGCCAGGCGTGAGTTGTCCAGATCGGCCACCCAGATTTCACCGTACGATGCCACCGCCAGACCGGCCGGATGTCCGAATTTCAGGGGATCATCCGGATCCGAGAGCTCGATGCGGCCGACATAATTCAATTTTGTATCGAATATGGAAATGCGTCGATTTCCTGATTCGGGCAAATAGAGATTGAGATTATTATCGAGGGTAAGATAGCCCGGCCCGCTCAGCAATCCTTCGGCGGCGCCAAAGCCGCCGGCTTCACGCATAGGCTGAAAGTCGCGGTCAAACTTCAGCAGGCGGCTGTTGCCGGCATCGACAACATAGACAGCACCGATATTATCGGAGGCCAGACCAACAGGCTGTGAGAGATTTCGCCCCAGAACGGTTCCGCTTATTTCCTTTACCAGGATCAATCCCAGCGGATAGTGCTCCGGCTTCTGTTCACCGGACGATCCTTCTTTTGGCCCGCAGCCGGCCGAAAATACTCCGGTCAGAAGTAAGAAGACGGGCAGGCCTAAGCTGAGAATCCGCCAAAACATCAGAACTGACGCGTGACAGTCAATCCGACACTCGGATTGTGTCCGAAGGGATTGGCCTTAAATTTAAATTTGAGTTTTTCCTGAGTTGAGGAAAACTCGTCTTTTTCTTCGGGAGTCGCAACCTTCTTGGCCATACGGAAAGCATCGATACTCGAAAAAATGCGGTTGAACATTGCGACGCCGATCATGAAGGTTGCTTTCCGGAAAGCCGACTTACTGGAATTTCGCATGGCCCGATAAGCGGCACGAGCGTCGCGACTGTCCCACTGCCAATAGTACGACGGCGTATTCGGATAATAGGGAGCCGATGGTTCGATAATGCGGCCTGCAGTGTTGTACTCGTAACGGTTGCCGTAGAAGGTCAGATTCTTGAAAAAGTTGTCATCCTTGCCGGTCGGGTCAATACCGGCATGCTCCTCGGCGTACCTGATATAATCATCTTCTTTCCATTGACCGTAGGTGCGGAAAGCAAAGACTCCCGCCCAGGCAACCGCCTCGGCCCCCATGAAAGCCTCGGCTCTGCCCGTTTCTCCGATATAATAATGCCCGGCCCCCGGCAGAATTAGCGACAGCAACACCGCCTTTGTCTTGGAAAACGATCTGGCCTGGGTTTCCAATTCGGTCTTGCCCTTATATTGCTGCTTCTCTTTCTTATCGTTTTTATCTTCCTTCTGGTTGTCGAATTCATCGAATTCCTGCCCGGATGAATAGACCGGCATGAATAAGGGCGAGGTTTTCAATTCGATCCTGGCGCCGGCTCCGAGATGGCCGAGAATGACCAGCGCCAAAGATACAATTCCTAAACGAAGCAATTTTCGGAATTTCATATTCATCCTAAAACCGGCAGGCCAGTCTCACAATCGGCATCTGCTCGGTCGCCGAATAATATTTCATCTCCGTCCGCACCGAAAGCCAGTTATCGCCGGACTGGTTACGGTTGTGACGGTTGGCGGCCACGGCGGCATCAATGGCGGAGAGTAAATGGTTCACCATAGATATGACGATAAAAGTCTTGGCCTTGTTTAGAAGATCATTGGCCTCGCCACGGATGCCGTTGTATTTATCCCGCAGAGGTGAAACATATTTCCCGGCGCTGTCATACTTGAGCGTATCGCCCCAGTAGTCCACCCAGCCGGACCGGAACTGGTCGTATTTGCCGATCATCTCATAGTACTGTTGAGTCTTTGAGTCGGGCAATTGATGGGTAAGAGAATCCTCATTTTTGTCGTGCACCTGCAGCCAGTAACGGTATGTTTCGATGGTTGTATCGGTACCCTCTCGCCAGTAAGTATTGGCAAAGGCCTGAAATTCGTCGGTTTTCCTACTGCCGTCACCGTGATACTTGAAATAGAAGGACCACAGCCCGATATCAGCAGCCAGGAAAACGATCGGCTTGAAAATTTTTGACCCGGCATATTTCTGACCCCAGCCGGGAATGATGAGGGAATAGAGAAAGGCCTTCTTGGGCGATTTATATTCATATTTATAGATACTCTTATCACCGCCGACGCCGGGCGTCTCTTTCTGTTCATCGCCCGTATAGGAACCGGCGTAGTTCAGGCCGCTGTTCTGAATCGACGAGATTTCCCTTGCGAATCGGCCGCTCTCGAGATTTATGGCCATCGACGGCAGATAAATCATTGGAAAAATTGCCAGGGCCAACAAAATTGCTTTTCTCATTGCTCTATTCCTTTCTCATTTTATTATCGCTATGTCGGTAAATGCCGTTTGCGTTTCATTGCCGAAATCAGCCTGAATGAGGCATCTATAAACGCCGGTCGGCAGAGCGGAACCATCCCAGGGCCGCTCGCCGGTTCCCTGCCGGCCGTTGATTTTTATTTCATCGACTCTTTTCCCGGATAGACTATACATGGTAAGAGTGATATCGGCATCAGCCCCCAGAAAATATCTGATGGTGGTCCGGCCATCAAGAGTGGGATTCGGGTAGGAGAAGAACTTATCCCTCGGAAGCATATCCGAAATTGCAGGCTGCCCGAGGCGGCTTTCTTTCAGATGAAAACTCCCATAAGGATCGCCACCGCCCATCGGCCAATCGGCTTGCGCGGAATCAAAACCGACATCATAAGAATAAAACCAGCCATCTACGCCCAGGAAGCCGAGCCCGCCGCTGTTGCTCTTCTTGTAAATAAGAGGAGAACCCACTCCGACACCACCGGCAGCTATTGGAAATCCATATAGCAGTTCCGGTCCGAAAGCATAGCAATTGCCGTTAGATGTGACGATGACAATATCCTGATGATGATCGCCGTTAATATCGGCCACGACCGGCGCTGCGATGGCATAATCATTCGGGTCGGCGCGGTCAATAGTGAGCGGAAAGTCGGCCAATGTCAGAAAATGCCTGTCAAGGGCGAAGATTTTATTCTTGCCACCGGCAATTATATCCGCATAACCGTCATCATCAATATCGGCCAGGACCGGATTGACATAGATCGAGTCGTGAAGCCC
>JAPLUR010000058.1 GCA_026397505.1 Candidatus Zixiibacteriota bacterium | reverse complement strand
AATGGTTTCGCACAGGCTGAAAGGTTTTACCGGGCGGCTTGCTTTTTCCAGCGATATTAAATTTGAGGGTATAAAGGAAGCGGCCCAATTCTGGGTTGGTGATATCTCTTTTGATACTCACTGGGGAATGGAGCTTTCTTATCGGGAAAAGCTCTTTGGACGAGCGGGTTTTGATATCGGGAATTTCACCGGCGGCGTCGGAGTTGACATCAACCGGATCAAGGTTGACCTGGCCTATCTTCACAATCACGAACTCGATGACACTTTCCGGGTCTCGGCCGGATATCAGTTTTGATAATGGTGTCAGGGGCGAGACAGAAGCGTATCTGGAAAACTGGACAAAATCATTCCTTGTTTTCCCTTGACAATTGATTTACAAACAATAAACTTTATGACTTGATTTTTTGGAATTGGTGAAAATTGAGCGATTTCAGAAAATCCAATAAAAAGAAGGGGAGAAGTGAGATACGTCAACTGGGATTGCTTGGCACTATCCCCATACTGCTTGCGGTCGGGCCGTTGGTTGGATTTTTTATTGGGCGATGGCTGGACGAAAAGCTGGGAACTGAGCCATTCTTGCTGGTGTTGTTTCTCATTTTTGGCTTTATTGCCTCGGGCAGGGAAATATACCGCCTGCTGAAACGAGCCGAGGACGAAGAGAAAAAAGAGAAAGATGAAAAAGGAAATTGATTTCATTGCCAGAACTCTGAAAACCTGCGGCCTTCTGGCTTTACTGGTTCTGGCTTTTGGCTCTTTTTATTTTGGCTTTCGGCCGACCCTTTCGGTATTCACCGGAATTATCTGGGGTATGGTCAATCTCTATTTTTTGGCCCTGCTCATTCGTACGACCCTGCGCCCTGAGGGGGCCGACAAGGCTGCTGCCCTGGTTTTTCTCCTGATAAAGTTCCCGTTATTATATCTCTCAGGTTACCTGATGATGGTCTCTGATTATTTTCAGCCCCTCCTGCTTGTGATCGGCTTCACCGTGAGCCTTCTGGTTATTGTCCTCAAGGCCGCCGGAAGAGCTGTTCTGAAACTTGATTATCTGGAAGAGGACACGAAGAAGGAAGAATTGAAACGTGCTTAATAGTCTTCTTTTTCAAATACTGACGACTTCCGAAACGACTCATAAAGTGGTGGAAAAGGGGCAGGAAGAGTCGCACGAGCTCCCCAACCTTCTCACCTTCATCAACAAATCCTTTGCGCATCATTATGATGCTCTCATCTATGCCGGCGTTGTTTCCCTGATGATGATCACCGTGGCGGTGATTACTTACCGCAAGCGACAGATGATACCGGGCAAATTGCAGAATTTTGTGGAGATGATTCTGGAAAATCTGGATAATCTTTTCATCTCTGTGATGGGGAAAGAGGCCCGGAAGTACACTCCTTTTCTGGGGACACTTTTTCTTTATATCTGGTTTATGAATCTGATCGGGCTGGTACCGTTTTTCAAATCCTCGACTTCCTCGATAAACACCACCGCGGCGCTGGCCATTACGGTATTTCTTTATGTTCAGTACACCGGCGTTCGTCGGCTGGGGCTCTGGGGATATTTTCATCACCTTCTCGGTTCGCCTACCGATGCGGTCACCTGGGCGCTGGCGCCGATAAATCTGCCGATTCACGTCATCGGCGAACTGGCCCGCCCCTTTTCACTGGCCCTTCGTCTTTTCGGCAATATCACCGGTGAGGATATTTTGATCGCGGCTTTTGTTTCGCTGGGGATAATGTTCATGGGGTTGTTTGGTTCGCCCATCGGCTTTCCCTTTCAGATACCGTTCATTCTGCTGGCCATGCTGACCTCGACGATACAGGCTTTGGTTTTCACCATGCTTTCAGCCATATATTTCTTCATGGTGATGCCGCACGAGGAGCATTAACATTGAATAAAGCACATGAATTGTAGATAATATTATTAAGGAGGAAAAAATGGATTACCAAGCTGCATTATCATTTGCATTGCCGATAGCGGTCGCGATTGCGGCCATCGGTTCGGGGCTGGGACTGGGCCGGGCGGTCGGTTCGGCGATGGAGGCGATGGGGCGTCAGCCGGAAGCGGCCGGCAAGATTCAAACCGGCATGATCATCGGCGCCGCCTTTATTGAAGCCTTGACCATTTACGCCCTGGTGGGATTGCTGCTGTTGATGGGCAAAATCGGCGGCTGAAATGAGAAAATCTCGACTCTCGAAAGAGAGAAGAGTTGTTGAGGAATTCAGATGAGTATTGAAATATCACAGGTCATCACCCATATCCTCGGTTTTCTCATTACGGTTTGGCTGCTGAAAAGGTTTGCCTGGAGGCCGTTGCTCCATATGATGGATGAAAGGCGTCAGAAAATAAAGGACGAATTTCAGCATATCGATGAAGAAAAGGCAAAGGCGGCCCAGCTTCTTACGGAATATGAAGAAAGGATCCGGGGGATTGAACTCGAAAGGCGGCAGAAGATCGCCGATGCAATCGCCGAAGGCCACAAGATAGCTTCCGAGATTAAAACGGATGCCCAGGAAGAAGCGCGGGGGATTGTAACGCGGACTTCCGAACAGTTGCAGCGCGATGTGGAAAAGGCCAAAGTCCAGTTGAAGGAAGATATAGTTAATATCACTATGGCCGCGGCCGAGCGAATTCTTCACGAAAAGGTGGACCAGAAAAAAGAACGGGAGCTGATCGACAAATTCATCGACGGTATTGAGAAGGCTTAAGGAATGCTCGCGCAACAAATTGCTGCAAAATACGGCCGTGCCCTTTTTGAGCTGGCCAAGGAACGAAATCTCATTGATGTCGCCTGGGAGCAATTCAATGCGCTGTCGGAATATCTCGGGAAGGATAAAACTTTCATGGATTTCATGGCGGCGCCGCAGATTCCCGATTCGCAAAAACATGAATTGATGACCAAAGTTTTCGGCGAGCGGCTTACCCATCCTTTTTTCGAGTTCCTGCTGGTGCTGGTGGATAAACACCGGATGAATTTCCTTCCGGAAATAATCGAGGAATTTGATCGGCTGGTTCGCATAGAGCGGGGTATTGTCAGCGCGATCTGCATCACGACAGCCCCCATCACTCCGGAGGAAAGGGAAAAACTGATTGACCGGCTGGCCCGGAAATCGGGGCTGAAGATTGAGTTAGAGGAACGAGTTGACGAATTGATTATCGGCGGCATGATTGTTATTTTTCAGAATCAGATTATCGACGGGTCGATCCGCTATGCGCTCGGCCTGCTGCGTAACCGTTTGATGAAGACGAAAGTGCATTGATGCCCGGAGGTCATATTTGCCTGTGACTTTGAATTGTGCCCGGAAAACAGATGGCGATATTATTACAGAGGTATAGAATATGGGTCTTAATCCGGAAGAAGTCTCTTCCATAATAAAGAAGGAAGTTGAGAGATACCAAACCAAGCTGGAGATGGAGTCGGTCGGCACCGTGCTTCAGGTAGGCGACGGCATCGCGCGGATATGGGGACTGGAAGACGTGATGATGTCGGAACTGATCCAATTCCCCGGGGATGTTATCGGGATGGTTTTGAATCTCGAGGCGGATAATGTCGGCGCGGCCATTTTTGGTTCGCCGAAGGTTATCAAAGAGGGCGACACGGTACGGCGCACGGGGCGGGTGGCGCAGGTGCCGGTGGGAAATGCCCTTATCGGCAGGGTTGTTGATCCTCTGGGACAACCTCTCGACGGCAAAGGGCCGGTGGTTACCGATAAATTTCGTGTACTGGAAGGAACGGCACCCAATGTCGTTCAGCGGCAACCGGTAAAAGAGCCGGTTCAGACCGGTTTGAAGGCGATTGATTCTATGATACCGATCGGCCGCGGTCAGCGCGAGCTTATTATCGGCGATCGCCAGACCGGCAAGACCGCTCTGGCAATTGACACCATTATTAATCAGAAGGGAACGGGTGTCTTTTGCATTTATGTCGCCATCGGTCAGAAATCGTCAACGGTGGCCAAGGTTGTGAAAACGCTTGAGGAGCATGGCGCCATGGAGTATACGACGGTGGTGGTCGCCAGCGCCTCTGATCCGGCGCCGATGCAATTTATCGCTCCTTATGCGGGTTGCGCCATAGGCGAAGAATTCCTCTATACCGGGCGACACGTGGTGGTGATATATGATGACCTTTCCAAACATGCCCAGGCTTATCGCCAGTTGTCGCTTTTATTGCGCCGTCCGCCGGGTCGAGAAGCCTATCCCGGCGATATCTTCTATCTCCATTCCCGCCTTCTGGAGCGGGCGGCCAAGCTGAAAGACGATCAGGGCGGCGGCTCTCTGACGGCGCTGCCGATCATTGAAACCCAGGCGGGTGACGTGGCGGCTTATATTCCGACCAACGTTATCTCTATCACCGATGGTCAAATATTCCTGGAATCGGATCTCTTTTTCTCAGGCATTCGCCCGGCTATCAATGTCGGTATTTCGGTCTCGCGCGTCGGCGGTAATGCACAGACAAAAGCTATGAAAAAGGTCGCCGGTTCGCTGCGGCTTGATCTGGCGCAGTATCGTGAATTGGCCGCCTTTGCTCAGTTTGGCTCTGATCTGGATGAAGCAACATTGAAGCAATTGACCCGCGGCGAGAAAATGGTGGAACTGTTGAAACAGGGACAATATGTCCCGATGACGCTGGCCCGCCAAGTCATAATTATCTGGGCCGGTGTCAATGGTTACCTCGATGATGTTCCAACCGAGCGGATCGCCGATTTCGAGAAGGGTCTTTTTGAATATTGTTCCTCGAAATTCCCGGATATTGAATTTATGATTTTGAAGGAAAAGGATATTTCCAGCGATACCGCCGGCAAGCTTCGCGACGCCGTAACGCAATTCAAGAAGGAGTTTACGGGAAAATAAGCCATGCCGACCTTACGTGATGTCAAGAAGAGAATCCGCTCGGTTATTTCCACCCGACAGATAACGAAGGCGATGGAAATGGTGGCGGCGACCAAGCTTCGCAAGGCCCAGGCGAAAATTATGCAGGTGCGCCCCTATTCTCATAAACTGGAGGAAATACTGCATTCTCTCTCGGCGGCTTCGGGGGAATTGACTCATCCCTTTTTCGAAAAGAGGGATATCCGCAAACAAACCCTGGTGCTGATTACCTCCGATCGCGGATTGTGCGGCTCTTTCAATACCAATATTCTTCGTCGCGCAACGGAATGGCTGGAAGGCAAAGAGAAAGAAAAAGATAAGGTTGAACTGGTATTAATTGGAAAAAGGGGAAATGATTTTTTCAAGCGGAGGAATTGGGGAATAGCCGGTAAGTTCAGTGACTGGTTCGGCAATCTCAATTATGAGAAGGCCCGTGAAGTGGCGGAATTTCTGACGGCCAGATTCTTAAGCGGCCAGACCGATGAAATCATTATCATCTATACCCGCTTTTTATCCACCGTGAGATATAAGGTTATCGATGAGCGATATCTTCCGGTCGAGCGCCCCGCCATTGATGAAAGAACAGGCGGTCGCATTGAATATATCTTCGAACCATCGCCCGAGGGGATATTTGCCGACCTGATGCCGCGTTATGCCTTAACCAAAATTGTGACGGTGCTGGCTGATTCGTTTGCCTCGGAGCATGGGACACGTATGATTGCGATGGGGGCCGCCACCAACAATGCCGCAGAGGTGATTGATTCTCTTACTTTGCAATATAATAAAGCCCGCCAGGCGGCTATAACCAAAGAGCTTCTGGAAATTGTCTCGGGAGCCGAGGCCCTTAAGGGCTAAAAATGGAAAAATACTGATGAGATTGGGAGCAAAATAAAATGGCTGAAAATATCGGGAAAGTGGTGCAGGTTATCGGTCCGACTGTAGACTGCGAATTTGAATCAGATAAGCTTCCGGAAATTCTGAGCGCCATCCGGATCGAAGATAAGGAAAGAAATATCAATCTCACGGTGGAAGCCTCGCTGCACATCGGTGATAATATCATTCGCTGCGTGGCGTTGGCTTCAACCGACGGTCTGGTGCGGGGCATGAAGGCCATTGATACCGGCGGTCCCATAACCGTGCCGGTCGGCCCCAAAACACTTGGCCGAGTTTTCAACCTCCTCGGTCAAACAATCGACGAAATGGGTGAACTGCCCGCCGATAATAAGCGATATCCGATTCATCGTCCCGCCCCCACTTTTGAGGAACAGGATACCTCCACCCTGATGTTCGAAACCGGAATCAAAGTCATTGACCTGCTCGAACCATATCCCAAGGGCGGCAAGGTCGGTCTTTTCGGCGGCGCTGGAGTAGGCAAAACCGTCATTATTCAGGAATTGATTCGCAACATTGCCACCGAACACGGGGGGTATTCGGTTTTCTGCGGCGTCGGGGAACGGACTCGCGAAGGCAACGACCTCTGGCTGGAAATGAAACATTCGGGTGTGATTGCCAAAACAGTCATGGTTTTCGGACAGATGAATGAACCTCCCGGCGCCAGGTTGCGGGTGGGGCTATCAGGTTTGACGATGGCCGAATATTTCCGTGATGAAGAGCACCAGGATGTCCTCATTTTCATCGACAATATTTTCCGCTTTGTCCAGGCCGGTTCGGAGGTTTCCGCTCTACTGGGCCGAATGCCGTCAGCGGTCGGCTATCAACCGACTCTGGGGACGGAGATGGGCGCCCTTCAGGAACGGATTACCTCGACCACGGCGGGGTCGATCACCTCGGTGCAGGCGATCTATGTTCCGGCCGACGACTTGACCGATCCGGCTCCGGCCACGACCTTCTCGCATCTTGATGCCACCACCGTACTGTCACGCCAGATTTCCGATATGGGAATTTATCCGGCGGTTGACCCTCTGTCATCAACCTCACGAATTCTGGATCCGAATATTGTCGGCAAGGAGCATTATCGGGTGGCCAGGGCTGTTCAACGGGTTTTGCAGCGCTATAAAGATTTGCAGGATATCATCGCCATCCTCGGTATCGATGAATTGTCAGAAGATGATAAATTGATCGTCGGCCGCGCTCGCAAAATACAAAAGTTTTTCTCTCAGCCGTTTTTCGTGGCGGAAGAGTTCACCGGAAGGCCGGGCAAGTATGTGAAGATCGAAGATACGATAAAGGGTTTTGCCGATCTGGTTGACGGCAAGCTGGACCATGTAAGGGAGCAGGCTTTCTATATGGCGGGGGGATTGGATGAAGTCCTTGATAATAATGAGAAAATGAAATAATCGCGCCGTTTATGTTTAGACTGAGCATTGTCACTCCGGAACAGGTTTTCTATGAAGGGGAGGTCTCCTCAATGATTATTCCCGGCAGCGAGGGGTACCTGGGTGTTCTTACCGACCATGCCCCTTTGATTACGGCTGTTATCCCGGGTAAACTGACCATCAAAGACGAATCGATGCAGGAGATCATTCTATCGGTTACTTATGGTTTCTTTGAAATTTCCTCGAATACGGCCTCTCTGCTGGTAGATGCGGTCGAATATGCCGGACGGATTGACCTGGAAAAAGCCCGGCGGGCTCTTGAACGCGCGCAACAGAGGCTGACCGAGGGCCCTTCGGGAATGGTAGATTCTGCTCGCGCCCGCCGCGCGCTGGAGCGGGCCAAGAGTCGAATAAGGATTGTTCAGGAAGAAGACACCGAATAGTCGCTTCAGGTCTGTGATCAATACCCGCAACCCAGTTGAATGACATATGCTTACGGCCTCCCTTTTTGTCTTGACTTTGCTTCCCGAGTGTGCTAATTTGTCAGACTATGAATTTGGACCTGCGTGACTTTGAGTCTTTCCCCGTCGAAGTAACGCTGGAATCGGAGGCGGATAGCATTGAATACGCCATAGATGGTGTCGCCTTCAGAGACCTTATGACGGTGAAAGTAAACATACAGAAGGTGGATGGCGAATTTTATTGCCAAGGATATGTAACGGCGCCGGTGGAACAGGAATGTTCGCGGTGTCTGGCGCTGTTTGATGCGGAACTTTCCGGAGATTTTGGCTTTATAATAAGAACCGGCGAAGGGAAAACAGAGGTAGCACAGACGATTGAGGAAGATATTGTCAAGGTTAAAGCCTATGACCCGGTCGTAGAATTGGATGAAATAATCAGGCAGTCGTTGATTTTGTCTCGCCCGTTGAAAGCGCTGTGCCGTCAGGATTGTAAGGGATTGTGTCCCAGCTGCGGCGCCGACCTGAATGAAGAAACCTGCGATTGCAAAAGTGTAGAGACCGATGAAAGGTGGGAGGGTCTGAAAGACCTGTTGGAATAGAATTTAGATTAAGGAATTATTATGCCACTACCAAAACGAAGACATTCGCACACCCGCGGCCGCAAGAGAAGAACCCACTGGAAGCTTTCAGCACCCAATGTGGTGGAATGCTCTCATTGCCATCAGCCGAGACTTCCCCATCATATCTGCCCCCATTGCGGTTATTATAATGGGACGCAGATTACCACTCCCAAGGAAGCCTGATTCTTTTTGCGTCCAAATCGCAAATATTTATGAGCAATAGCGACACAGTTATCACAGTGGCACTCGACGTGATGGGGGCTGATGCTGGTCCCGAATCGATAATGGAGGGTGGATTGCAGGCGGCCGTGGAAAAGGGGAACGCCCTTAAACTGGTGTTTGTAGGCAAGGTGGAAGTCATCAATGATTTTATCAAGAAGCAGAAGATTATTCCATCCAATGTCACGATCGAAAATGCCGCCCATGCCGTGGCTATGAGCGATACGGCCACCGACGGTATCCGAAAGAAGACCTCTTCCATAGCGGTCGGATTGACGATGCAGAAAGAGAAACGAGCCGATGCCTTTGTATCCGCCGGCAATACCGGGGCTGTGATGGCTTCATCGATATTGATTCTGGGAAGAATCGAGGGAGTCAGCCGCCCGGCCATTATCTCCTTTTTCCCGACGGTGCGGAGGAAACCGACGCTGGTTCTCGATGTTGGGGCCAATGTCGACTGCAAACCGACACACCTGTTTCAATTCGGCCTGATGGGTTCCATTTATGCGTCACTTATGGGTGGACGCACCTCTCCCCGTGTCGGCTTACTTTCGATTGGGGAAGAAAGAAGCAAAGGTAACGAGGCGGTCCTGGCCACCCACGAGCTCTTCGATAAATCGGACCTGAATTTTATCGGGAATGTCGAAGGCCGGGATGTTTTGACCGGGGAAGTGGATGTGATTGCCACCGATGGTTTCTCCGGAAATATACTGCTTAAATTTGCAGAATCGGTGGAAGGGTTTTTGACGCAACAAATAAGGCACCAGATTCAGACTAATCTCTTTTCCCGCGTCGGAGCGGCTCTCCTCTCGCCTTTTCTGAGAAGGTTACGCCGGACCTTCGATTATAGCGAGCATGGCGGTGCTCCTCTTCTGGGTGTTGATGGGGTTTCAATTATTTGCCACGGCTCTTCATCGCCCAAGGCGATAAAGAATGCCGTCATTGTCGCCATAGAGATGGTGCGTCACAGGATTGCCGCCAATATCCGCGAGGAGTTGGCTATCACCAACAACGGAAACAGCAATGGACAGGAAGATAAACGGCAGAATAACCGGCTTAGGATCCTACGCCCCGGCGCGGCGCTTGACCAATAGTGATCTCGAAAAAATGGTCAATACCTCTGATGAGTGGATTTTCAGCCGATCCGGTATCAGAGAGCGCCGAATATGCAGTTCGGATGAAACCAATTCCGATATGGCGGTGGCGGCCGCAAGAAAGGCTCTGGATATGGCCAGGCTGCGACCCGAGGACATTGAATTGATTCTGGTGGGCACGGTGACGCCGGACTACCGCCTTCCCTCCAACGCCTGTATCATGCAGAAGAAAATGGGGATGTTTAATGCTGCCGCCATCGATATTGCGGCGGCATGTGCCGCATTTATAAATGGCTTATCGATCGCCAATGCCTTCATAAAATCCGGTCAGTACAAGCGGGTTCTGGTGGTGGGTGTGGAAAAACTCAGTTCCATAACCGACTACACCGACCGCAGCACTTGCGTTCTCTTCGGGGATGGAGCGGGAGCGGTTGTCTTGGAAGCCTGTGATGATGATCGCGGGGTACTATCTACCTTCCTGAAATCTGATGGTCGATATGCCGAATTGCTCTGGATTCCCCACGGTGGGTCAATGAACCCGGTTCTTGCCCCGGACTCTGATCGGTGCAGCGTATATCTCAAAATGAACGGCAGCGAAGTTTTTAAACATGCGGTCAAAATGATGGGCGACGCCTCTTTGAAGGCTCTGGCCAGCGCGGGCCTGACAGGAGATGATGTTACCCTGATGGTCCCGCATCAAGCCAATATCAGAATAATCGAGGCTACCGCCAAGAGGCTCCGTGTTCCCATGGAGAGAGTGTTCCTTAATATTGCCATGTATGGTAATACCTCGTCGGCATCCGTTCCCATGGCAATGGATGCGGCCCTGCGGGCCGGCAGGATCAAGGATGGCGATATTATTCTCATGGCTGCTTTTGGCGGAGGATTGACCTGGGCCTCGGCTGTGGTCAGATGGTAGCAGAAATTATGAGTAATGCGGCGATCGTTTTCCCGGGGCAGGCATCTCAATATGTCGGTATGGGGAAGGATCTTTACGAATACGACCCCGATGTCAGGAAATTATATGATCTGGCTTCCGATCAGATAGGCGAAGATATTGCGCGGCTCTCTTTTGAGGGGCCGGCCGAGACTTTGAAAGAGACTCGTTTCACACAGCCGGCTATTCTCCTTCATTCGCTGGCGGTGTTGATCATCATGAAGGACTGCTTGCCGGAAGTCAGGATGACGGCCGGTCATTCCCTGGGCGAATATGGCTCGCTGGCCTTGGCCGGAGTGCTCTCTTTCGAGGACGCCATTCGAGCTGTAGTAAAAAGAGCTTCTCTGATGGAAGAAGCCTGCCGCAAGAATCGCGGGACGATGGCGGCCATAATGGGACTTGAAGAAGAAAAAATCGCGGAGATTTGCAGGTCCGCCTCAGAGAAAGGGATAGTGGTACCGGCCAATTTCAACTCCGCCAATCAGATTGTCATCTCCGGAACCCTGGCAGGAGTGGAGGTGGCCTGCCGTTTGTGCCGTGAGCAGGGAGCCAAAAGAGCCATGATCCTTCAGGTCGGCGGGGCATTTCATTCCCCTCTGATGGAACCGGCTCAGACGGAGATGAAGAAATATTTGGATACGGTGACCTTTGCCGAGCCGAGTATCGCTATTGTTCCCAATGTTACCGGAACAGCGACGGATGATGCCGCTCACCTTAAGGAACTCCTGGTGGAGCAACTGACCGCGCCGGTGAAATGGCACCAGACCATGAAATATTTCGCTGAGCAGGGGATAGATACTTTGATTGAAGCCGGCCCGGGGAAGGTTCTTTCCGGATTGGCCAAGCGCGAACTTGAAAATGCTCGAATTTTTAATATTGATACTCTGACAGATATTCGTAACTTCTCTAGCACAATGGTAGGATAGGATGATGGAATTTACCGGCAAGACTGCAATAGTAACCGGCTCGGCCAGGGGAATTGGTAAGGCGATCGCCGCGCGATTGGCCGCCTCGGATGCCAGAGTCGTCATCTCCGATGTATTGATGGATCTGGCTGAGGAAACGGTCAGGGAGTTTCATGAAAAAGGATATGATGCCCTGGCGGTCATGGCCAATGTCACCAAACAGGCGGATGTTGACAACCTGGTAAAAACCACCCTGGAAAAATATCAATCTATTGACATTTTGGTAAATAATGCCGGTATTACACGGGACACTCTTCTGGTTAGGATGTCGGAAGAGGACTGGGATAAAGTATTGGCCATCAACCTGAAGGGGGCCTTTTTGGCGACCCAGGCAATTGCCAGAGTGATGATGAAGCAGAGAAGCGGGAGAATAATAAATATATCTTCGGTAGTCGGACGCATGGGGAATGTCGGCCAGGCCAATTATGCAGCCAGCAAGGCGGGCTTAATCGGTTTGACAAAATCAGCGGCCAAGGAACTGGCCGGTCGCGGGATTACGGTCAATGCCGTGGCGCCCGGTTTTATCGCCACCGATATGACCGACAAACTGCCTCAGGCGGCTCGCGATGCTTTTCTGAACAACATCCCCCTGAAACGGGCCGGCACCCCTGAGGATATCGCCGCAGTCGTGGCCTTTCTGGCCTCCGATGACGCTGCCTATATTACCGGGCAGGTTCTTGGAGTTGACGGCGGCCTATTGATGTAAGCAGCATTTTATTAACAATAAACCAAGGAGTGTTAAACATGTCAGCCGACATTGAACAGAAAGTAAAGGACATCATCGTCGAGCAGCTTGGTGTTGACCGGAATCAGGTGACTGAATCGGCCAAATTTATCGAGGATCTCAGTGCTGATTCTCTGGATACGGTGGAGTTGGTAATGGCTCTGGAAGAGGAATTCAAGATTGAAATTCCCGATGAGGACGCCGAGAAAATAACCTCAGTCGGAGATGCCATTAAGTACATTAAAGAGCATTCGAAATAAGTCCGCCGCACGCCATGAGATACACTGAATGAAAGCAGTCAGAACAGTCATCACGGGAATGGGGGTGGTTTCTCCTTTGGGATGTAACCTGGAGACCTTCTGGCAGGCTCTACTGGAAGGGAAATGCGGTATCGGGCAAATCACGCGATTCGACGTCTCCGATTATCCGACCAAGATTGCCGCGGAGGTCAGGGAATTCGATGAATCCAAGTATCTGGACAAAAAAGAAGCCCGGAGAATGGATCTCTCGCAGATGTATGGTATTGCGGCCAGCCAAATGGCGCTTGATCATGCCGGCCTTGATCTGAGCAAAATCAATCTTGACCGGGCCGGAGTCGTAATCGGTTCCGGTATCGGAGGTATCAGCACTTTCGAAAAACAGCATGAGATATTGCTTAATTCCGGGCCGGGAAGAGTTTCGCCTTTCTTCATCCCGATGATGATAATCGACATGAGTGCCGGGATGGTCGGAATACGGTATGGATTCAGGGGGCCGAATTATGCGACTGTCTCTGCCTGCGCCTCCTCGGCTCAGGCTATCGTTGATGCTTTCCATATCGTGCGGCGGGGCGAAGCGGATATTATGATTGCGGGCGGCTCCGAGTCGACCATAACGCCGACCTCGCTGGCCGGTTTCTGTTCCGCGCGGGCGCTGAGCACTCGCAACGATGAGCCGGAGAAATCCTCGCGGCCATTCGACCGTGATCGAGACGGCTTTGTGATGGGAGAAGGGGCCGCCATTGTCATAATGGAATCATTGGAGTCGGCTCGTGCCCGCGGCGCTCAGATTTATGCGGAGGTGATAGGTGCGGGAATGACTTGTGACGCTCATCATATCACGGCGCCGCATCCCGATGGAATTGGAGCACGACTGGCAATGACCAACGCGATTAATAGTTCGGGAATAAAGCCCGAAGAGGTCGGCTATATCAACAGCCACGGAACGGCCACAACTCTGGGTGACATCGCCGAAACCAAGGCGATCAAAATGGTTTTCGGCGAACATGCCTATAAACTCCCGGTCAATTCAACCAAATCGATGGTCGGGCATCTTTTGGGCGCGGCCGGGGCAATCGAGTTTATCGCCTCCGTGAAATCCATGGTAGTGGGGAAGCTGCACCCGACTATCAACCTGGAGAACCCCGATCCCGAGTGTGACCTGGATTATGTGCCCAACCATGCGCGCGACTACAGCTTTGATGTTTTTCTATCAAATTCCTTCGGGTTCGGCGGACATAACGTCACAATTGCCGCCCGGCGGTTCAACGGTTAGTTTTGGAAGTGGGACTTTTTGATAGATTAATAAAGTCACTGGGTCATCATCGGGATTCGGCGGAACAGAGACTGATTGAAGCCTTCAACGAGGAACTGGGGTATCTTTTCCGGGAACCGCGATATTTAATCCAGGCGCTGACCCACCGTTCCTACATGCGGAGCGGTGAGAGCGTTTCTTTATCAAATGAGCGACTGGAGTACCTCGGCGATTCGATTTTGGGCATGATTATAGCGGAATACCTTTATTCCACTTATCCCGATTATGCCGAAGGGGATCTGACCAAGACCAAGGCTCTCCTGGTCAATGAAGGGGCGCTTTCACTGGTAGGCAAGGATAGCGGTCTGAGTAATCTTATTTTTCTTTCGCCGGAAGAAGAACGTTCCGGTGGGAGGTCGCGCAGTTCGATTATTTCCGATGCGGTCGAGGCTGTAATCGGCGCCATTTATATTGATGGCGGACTGAATGCCGCCCGCGATTTTGTCCATCGGGTGATTATTTCCCGACAGAGCAGTATCCTGGCCGACCTCAATCAGCATAATTTCAAGGGTGACCTGCTCGAATACCTTCAGGCGCGCGGGGAAGTAGCTCCTTCTTACGAAGTCCTCTCGGAAGAGGGGCCGGACCATGATAAAACATTCAAGATTGCTGTACATGCCAGAGGGAAAATTACCGGCCTGGGTGTGGGGCAATCAAAGAAGGAAGCCGAGCAGAAGGCAGCCGCGGCCGCCCTGGATAATCTCAGGCGGGAAAACCCAACCATCTCCCCCTCCGGTAACAATAATCTGCCTTGATCATCCCGGCTCCAAAGCCAGGCCGCGCCTTTGCTCATTTCCAAAAGCGACGAACTCAACCAGAATTCGTCCCGCAAGCGTCACTTCGCGGGCTATTGCGTTTTGTCAAATAGCCCTTTCCAGATTACCGCGGCGAGGATGCCGCCGATTATCGGCGCTATTATAAACAGCCAGAGTTGTGTCAATGCTTCGCCGCCAACAAAAATCGCGGGCCCAAGACTCCGGGCGGGATTGACCGAGGTCCCGGTGATTGGGATCCCGACCAGATGAATAAGAACCAGCGAAAATCCAATCGATAAACCGGCAAATCCTTTGGGGGCGTTCGCGTGAGTCGAGCCAAAGATAACAAAGAGGAATAGTGCCGTCAAAACCACCTCTGCCACAAAGCCGGCCGCCAGCGAATAGTTGGCCGGAGAATGCAGGCCATACCCGTTCTGGCCCAGACCTGAAGTGCCGATGACATAATCAGCTTTTCCCATGGCGATAACCAGAAGCACTCCGGCCCCGATTATGGCCCCGATACACTGGGCAATAATATACCCGGCGGCATCCCTGGCGCTTATTTTTCCGCCGACCAGCATGGCAATAGTAATCGCCGGATTAATGTGGCAGCCGGAAATAGGCCCGATACTATACACCATGACTAGGACGATGAGGCCGAAGGCAAACGAGATACCCAGGAAACCGATATGTCCACCGGCAATAACGGCACTGCCGCATCCGATAAAAACCAGAGCAAAAGTCCCGATTAATTCCGCCAGATATTTTTTCATTTCACTCCTTTCTCGACCATGGTCGAATTATCTATGCTTCTGTATAAGACTGAGAATTTCGGTCGGTCATTGCTGCGAAACTTCCATATCTTAGTTCGCAATTCCGGCGGATACAATATAAAAAAAGCCTGCTGAAACCTACTTGAGACCCCCAATTATTTCCATTTTCCTGACGATTCGGGAGGCATTACTAAAATTGAGCCGGGTTGAAACAGGGCGTGTTGAAACAGGGCGTTGACTTTCGCTCGAAAAATGCTTAATTATCGGAAATTTTGAAACTTAGGACCTTGCCACGGGAGACATTGATGAATATTATCGTTCTAATCAAGCAGGTACCGGAGATAGAATTGGTGAAGGTGGATCAGGCGGCCAACGATGTGGTGCTGCCCTCCGGTCCGGGCGTGGTTAACCCTCTGGATGAATATGCAGTCGAGGAAAGTCTGCGACTGAAAGAAAAGCATGGCGGGAAAGTCTCGGTGATTACGGTCGGCTCGCAGCGGGCGGAATCGGCCCTGCGCGATTGTCTGGCTCTCGGAGTTGATGAGGCGATAGTGATTTCCGATCCGCTCTTCGAAAAATCCGATCCGCAGGCGGTCGGGCGGATTCTGGCGGCCGGAATAAAGAAAATCGGCCAGTACGACCTTATCCTTGCCGGAAAACAGGCGGTCGATAGTGATTCAGCGCAGGTCCCCGGCGCGGTGGCGGCGCATCTCGATTTGCCGCAGGCGATGTTTATCAAGAAGGTGGAGGGAGTGGAAGGGGGCAAGGTTACCGCCTGGAGGACGACTGAAGAAGGATATGATATTGTAGAATTGACTCTGCCGGCGGTGCTGTCGGTAGTCAAGGAAATTAACGAGCCGCGTTTGCCCTCACTGAAAGGGAAAATGATGGCCAAGAAGTCGCCCATTACGAAGTGGACGGCGGCCGATATAGGCCTGGATGGATCGGCGGTCGGCGCCAATTCCTTCACTAAAATTCTTAAGGTGGCCCCCCCTCCGCCGCGCAAGAAAGGGGAGTTGATCACCGGTGAGACCCCTCAGGAGATTGCCGACAAACTCTATGACAAATTGAAAGAGAATCAGCTCTTATAAAGTCATTCATCCCCGCCAGGCCGCCCACCCATTGGGCGGCTTTTTTGTGCCCGGCATTTGACACTCAGGAAAGTAGTATCTATATTAATAAATTATGGTCTTTTGGGCCGGCGCAGGCGAGGATTATAACCTGCGGCGATTGAGGAACTTGCCCCCGTTATGGCCAGAGTTGAATTATCGATTCCGGTCGGAACTTATTGGTGCGTGAGATGTTAATTGGTTAATCATGCAGACGACGCCCGTTAAGAATAAAGAACGTTTCAGGATCATCACCAAATATCTGCGGCAATATCGCTGGTACATTATTCCAGGTGGCCTGGCGGTGTTGGGAAGCAATATCCTTATTCTTATCAACCCCTATCTTCTCAAAATAGCTTTTGACAAACTGGAACTGAAAGCGCCTCCCCGCGAGATTCTCAACATAGCCCTTCTGATACTTGCTTTATCGATAGTTTCCGGTGTTTTCCGCTTTTCCATGCGCCGCACGATTATCTGGATGTCCCGCAAAATCGAGTTTGACCTTCGCGGCGAGCTTTTTGACCATCTGCTCAAACTGAATCCCACTTTCTATTATAATACCCGCACCGGTGATATCATGGCGCGGGCCACCAATGACATTGAGGCGGTGCGGATGATGATCGGCCCCGGTATCATGCAGATTGCCAATACTTTTATTACCGCGGTCATAGGCATCAGTTTTATGCTGTATCTTTCTCCGCAATTGACTCTCTATTCTCTGATTCCTCTTCCCATTCTTTCCTATCTGGTCTATCGTCTTGGTTCGATCGTGCACAAGCGGTATATGAAGATTCAGGAGTATTTCGCCGTGCTGACCTCGAAGGTGCAGGAAAATCTCGCCGGGGTCAGGGTGCTCCGGGCCTACAATCAGGAGAAAGCCGAAATCGATGATTTCGCGGCGCACAATAAGAAATATGTCGCGCTCAACATGGATATGATAAAGATATACAGCATGTTCTATCCTCTCCTCTTTATGCTGGCCGGCACGGTCAATATCGCCGTGCTCTATTTTGGCGGCAGGGCGGTGGTGGCGGGGACATTCAGTCTCGGGACGCTGGTGGCATTCTTCGCCTATCTGTCCATGCTTATCTGGCCGATGATTGCCCTAGGGTGGGTTATCTCACTCTATCAGCGCGGCACCGCCTCACTGGATAGAATCAATGAGATTATGAATACCCGGCCGGTGGTTGACTCACTTCCGGATTCGAGGAAGGGAGTTTCGCTTTCCGGTAAGATTGAATATCGCCATCTTGATTTCGGCTATAACGGTACCCGGGTGCTGCATGATATTAATCTGATTATCGAGCCGGGAATGACTGTCGGAATTGTCGGCCCGACCGCCTCGGGAAAAACCACTCTGGCCGCTCTCATCAGCCGTCTCTTTCCGGTGCTAAGGGGGAGACTTTTCATTGATGATATTGATATCAACGATTGGGAACTGACCACCCTGCGCTCGCAGATCGGATTTGTAACCCAGGAGCCGTTCTTATTCTCCGACACAATAACCAACAATATTCTTTTCGGGCGTGACCAAAAAGAGCTCGCGGCGGCTCAAATGGTGGCGGCGGTGGCCGTGATGGACAAAGAGATCGAGGCCTTTCCAAATGGCTACGAGACTATTCTCGGCGAAAGGGGGATAACATTGTCCGGCGGTCAGAAACAGCGCGTTGCCATTGCCCGCGCTCTGGTAATCGACCCGCGGATAGTTGTGCTGGATGATGCCACCAGCGCCGTTGACACCGAGACCGAGCATCTGATAAATCTCCATCTCCGCAGCGAAATAAAAAAACGCACCGCTCTTATTATCTCACACCGCATCTCGGCGGTAAAAGACGCCGATCTGATTATTTATATGGAGAAGGGAAGAATTGCCGAGTCGGGCACCCATGAGGGCTTACTTAAACAGAATGGGCGGTATGCTCTTCTTTATCATACCCAGCTTATCGAAGACGAATTGAGAAGAATGTAGGTATGGCGGAAAACAACTATCACGAAGAGGAAGTCCTGGGGAAGGCGTATGATGCCCGCCTGATGCGTCGTCTCCTTACCTATGTCCGTCCTTATAAGCTTCCCATAGTCGTGGCTATCCTTGTCCTCATCGCCGGTGCGACTCTGGAGCTTCTGCTGCCGGTGATGATTCAGATCGGTATCGATAAATATGTAATGGCAAAAGATATGAACGGCGTGGGCAAAATCGCCCTTGTTTACGCCGGGATTCTTCTGGCGGCGTTTTTTCTCTCCTATGTTCAGATGTATATCACCATGTTTATCGGTCAGAAGGTGCAATATGACATACGGATGCAGATTTTCACGCATCTGCAGAAACTGCATCTGGCCTTTTTTGATAGAAATCCGGTGGGAAGGCTGGTCACCCGGGTGACCAATGATGTCAATGTGCTCGACGAGCTTTTTTCATCCGGTCTGGTTTCTGTTTTCGGTGATATTATCACTCTTTTTGGAATTATCATTGCGCTGCTCTATTATAACTGGCTTCTGGCACTGATAACCTTTGCCGTTCTGCCGATTCTTATTTTTGCCACCGCTCTCTTTCGCCGCAAGGTCCGTAATATTTACCGTGAGGTGCGCACCCGGCTAGCCCGCCTGAACGCCTTCACTCAGGAGCATATCACGGGGATGACAATCATCCAGCTCTTTACGCGGGAGAAGGCGATTTTCGGGAAATTCACCGACATAAATAGGGACCTGCGGGAGGTCAATCTCAGATCGATTTATTATTATGCCGTCTTTTTCCCGGCCGTTGAAATAATCAGTTCTGTTTCGCTGGCGCTGCTTCTGTACTATGGCGGTTTTCAGATAGCCGCGGGCGCCCTGACTTTCGGCGAGTTGGTCGCCTTCATACAATTGGTGCAGCGTTTCTACAATCCCATCCGCGACCTCTCGGAAAAATATAATATCCTGCAGGCTTCAATGGCTTCTTCGGAAAGAATCTTCAAGTTGCTCGATACGAAGCCGGAAATTATAAGTCCCACCGATGGTTCCCGCCCGGTCGATATCCGGGGGAAAATCGAATTTGACCGGGTCACCTTTGCCTATGATGGCGGCGATAATGTGCTTAAAGATGTTTCATTCACGGTCTCGCCCGGCGAAAAAGTAGCCATTGTCGGCGCCACCGGCGCCGGGAAAACCTCGCTGATATCGCTTCTTTTTCGATTCTATGATTATCAGCAGGGTGCCATTAGGATGGATGGAGTCGAAATAAAGGAGATGCCGGTCGAGATGCTCCGCCGCCAGTTGGGCTTAGTGCTGCAGGATGTTTTTATTTTCTCGGGCGACTATGCCGGTAATATCCGGCTGGGGAATAAGGATATCTCCGATGCAGAGCTCTCGGAAGCTCTTAAAAAAGTAAATCTCCATGAATTTGTGTTCCAGAGCGAGGGCGGTCTGAAGGCCGAGGTCAAAGAAAGAGGGGCCACTCTTTCGACCGGGCAGAAACAGCTTCTTTCGTTTGCCCGTGCTCTGGCGTTCAATCCTCGGATTCTGGTGCTGGATGAAGCGACCAGTTCGGTTGATACCGCGACCGAGAAAATGATTCAAAAGGCCCTGGATAATCTTCTGGAGAATCGAACCGCAATAATTATAGCCCACCGTTTATCTACAATTGAAAAGGCCGATAAAATTATTGTGCTCCATCACGGCGAACTGCGCGAGATGGGGAAACATCATGAATTGCTGAAGCAGCAGGGCATCTATTACCGTCTTTATCAGATGCAGTTCAAACAGGATGAATTGAAAGCCGTAGTATAAAAGCATGCTGACCAACAGAAACCTCAGACTTTTTCTTAAATTTGCCCGTGAAACCGCGGTTGGGGCCGGAAATATCCTTATTAAAAAGGCCCGCATGCATAATGAGGTTCATTTTAAGGGACGGGTCAATCTGGTGACCGGCGCCGATATCGCCTCGGAAAAATATATTATTCGTAATATTGAAAATAAGTTCCCGGATCATTCTCTTCTGGCCGAAGAAGCAGCGGCCACCGATAAAGGGTCGGAATTCAAATGGGTCATCGACCCCCTTGATGGTACCACCAACTATGCCCACCACTTTCCCTTTTATGCCGTATCGATTGCTCTCGAATATCAGGGGAAGATCGTTCTCGGAGTGGTATACGACCCGGAGAGGGAAGAGCTATTTTCCGCTTTCAGAGGGGGCGGCTCTTTTCTCAATCGGAAAAGAAATAGAATTACTTCGGAAAGAGAGCTTTCTCATTCTCTTCTCGGCACCGGTTTCCCCTATGATGTCGGCACCTCGCAAGAGAATAATCTCAACAATTACACCTGTTTCGCCAGGGTCTCGAGAGGTATCCGGCGGGCCGGGTCGGCGGCGCTGGATCTCTGCTATGTCGCCTGCGGACGGCTTGATGGTTTCTGGGAACTGAAACTTTCTCCATGGGACACCGCCGCGGGAATAATTATTGTCGAGGAAGCCGGGGGGAAGGTGACCGATTTCGAGGGAAAGAAATTTTCCATTTATGACCATTACATCTTGGCCAGCAATGGGCATATCCATCGCCAGATGCAAAGGGTTCTGGCCGGACATTGCGAATAGACGGCCCCGATAAATCGGCGAGATTTATCTGTCAGAAATTCACGCCAAGAAATTCATCCAGGATTTCATTGAACCGACTTCGTTCGGTGATGAAGAAGAAGTGATAGGCGTCCTCGAAAAGATAATAACCGGCATCTTTAAAGAAATTTACCCATGATTTGCGCCAGTCACCCCCGATACCGTTGTCGGCTTCCATAATCAGAACCGGGAAATCGGGTCTGACGATAATCTCCCCCGGAGGATATTTGCGGCAGAACTCGCGGCACCCGGCCACAGAACGAAACAGCCAGCGATAATCGCAATCTTTCAACGTGGAGAGAATAAACTCTCTGTCTTCTGCAGGCGCAGAAGGACCAACCAACTCGGAATACCATCTTTTCGTTTCCTCAGGCAGTCGCTCAGCAGATAAAGCGAGCATGCTTTCCGCGAAACTTACTCGGCTTTCGACAATTTCATTGTTTCCGGTATGAGTGCAATCAACGAATACCGCCCCTTTGAAATTGGGGTCAGCCAGTCTGAGCATTTCCTGAATGACCATCCCGGCGAAGCTATGGCCAATGACAATATAAGGTCGCCCGATTTTTTCCCGCATCAGGCTGTCAATCGCCTCGGCGTCAATGCGCGGTATCGGTATCGGGTCAACCTCTTTGGAACTCCGGCCATGGCCAAAGAGGTCAACCGTGACAGTCACAAAGCGATCGCCAAAATGCCCGGTCTGGCATTTCCAGGCGCTCCCGGCTCCCCCCAAACCATGAATAAAGAGAAGGGCCTTCTCTCCCGCGCCTGCAAGGTCATATGCAAGTGAAAGATCTTTATAAATGTGGAATGGCATTTCAGTCTTCTCCGATAAAGGCCAAACGATAATTTACGCAATCACCCGCTAAGCTGTCAAACGTATAAGTTGTAGGTATTGGAAGGGTTATTTGCTTTTTGCCCGGAATCGATATATTATTATAGAAATAATTAGGATTACTTTGTGAATTTCAAAGAGGGAATGAGTTGCAAAAGAAGCTGATGGTTTCAACCTCGGGGGTGCGGGGTGTTGTGGGGAATGGCCTGGATCCGGTGATGGCCTCAAAATATGCCGCCGCCTTTGGGACATATTTGAAAAAGGGAACAGTCGTGGTCGGCCGCGACAGTCGCCCCTCGGGAGAAATATTCAAAATGGCGGTCATTGCGGCCATTCGCGCTGTCGGCTTGAATGTGATAGATATCGGAATAGTTCCTACTCCGACCGTTGAAATTGCGGTTACCGGGTTGAAGGCGGCCGGGGGGATATGTATTACCGCCAGCCATAATTCATCGGAATGGAATGCGCTGAAATTTTTCAATAAAAAGGGGGAATTCATTGACAAGGCTGCGCTGGAAAAGATCAACGCCATATTTACAGCCGGGAATTTCGCTTTCAAAAGCCACGCCGCTCTGGGGCAATTAATCTCCGACAATTCCTGGATAGACCGCCATATAGGTCATATTCTAAAGCTGAAAGTTATCAATCGGAGGGCCATCAAAAAGGCAGGCTTGAAAGTTGTGGTTGATGCGGTCAACGGGGCCGGCTCTTTTGCTCTCCCGGAGCTTCTCGAAAGCCTTGGAGCCAAAGTTATCCGGTTAAATTGTATGGGGAATGGCGATTTTGTTCATACTCCGGAGCCGATTCCGGCCAATCTGGACATGCTTTCGGCGGCCGTGAAGAGATTCAAGGCCGATATCGGCATGGCTTGCGATCCCGATGCCGACCGTCTTGCGCTGGTCGATGAAACCGGCCAGTGCCTCAGTGAGGAATATACTCTGGCTTTAGCGGTCAAATATCTCCTTTCCAAAAAGAAGGGGAATGTGGTGGTCAATCTCTCGACTTCACTTGTGACCGAAAAAACGGCCTCCGAAATGGGGGCACGGACATTCTATACCCCGGTGGGGGAGGCCAATGTTATTGAGGGAATTCGCAAACACAGCGCGGTTGTAGGCGGTGAGGGGAATGGTGGGGTGATCTATCCGGCGTTCCACTGCGGCCGTGATGCCCTTATCGGGGGCGCCATTATTTTGAGCCTGCTGGCAGAAATAAAAAAACCTGTATCGGAGATTGCCGGAACATTGCCGATATTCTATGGTAGAAAGTTGAAAGAGCCGCTTCCCGATTCTCTTGAGAAGAAACTCGCTAAAGTCGAAGAAGCGGCGATGACCGATTTTGAGGGATTGAGAATCGACCGTCGCGACGGACTCCGTTTTGATTTTGCACGCGGATGGTTCCAGATCAGAAAATCAAATACCGAACCGATATATCGTCTGATAGTGGAGACTGATTCTTCCAAGCTGACCAAAGTCATTATAAGCAGGATAACGGATTTATTAAAGTGAGGATAGATTTATGTGCGGCATAGTCGGATATGTAGGTTATCAGCAGGCCCTGCCGATTCTTATCGAGGGGCTGAAACGGCTTGAGTACCGCGGGTACGATTCGGCCGGAATAGTGCTATTTGAAGAAAGCGGCCTGACCGCCGAGAAATCGGCCGGCAAAATCAGTCGCCTCGAGGAAATTATCAGGGGGAGGAAATATAATTCCACTCACGGTATTGCGCATACCCGCTGGGCCACTCACGGCGAACCGAGCGATCTCAATGCCCACCCCCATTTTGACTGCAAGAATGAAATTGCTCTGGTGCACAATGGCATCATCGAAAATTATCGCGCGCTGAAAGCCCTTCTGGAAAAACAGGGGCATGATATTAAGACCGATACCGATACCGAAATCCTGGTGCACTTGATTGAGGAGTACTATGAAGGCAATCTCACCGAAGCGGTCAGAATGGCGCTGACCCAGGTGGAGGGAACCTATGGTATCGCGGTGATATCATCGCATGAGCCGGGGAAAATTGTCGCTGCGCGGCAGGGATCGCCGCTGGTTCTGGGGCATGGCGAGGGTGAGAATTTTATCGCCTCTGATGTTTCCGCCATTCTGGCGCATACCAAGCGGGCAGTTTTCCTGAATGAGGGAGAGATTGCCACGGTTACGGCCAACGATTTTGTGATCACCACCATCGACAAGATGTATCGTACGCCCCATGTCGAGGAGATTTCCTGGACACTCGATATGATCGAAAAGGGCGGTTACGACCATTTCATGCTTAAGGAGATTCACGAGCAGCCGACCGCCCTGCGCAATGCCATCCGGGGACGAATAAATTTCGATGAAGGCATTCCGCGTCTCAATGGCCTCAATCTGCAGTATGATGAGTTGCGCCGGATCAACCGTATTATTATCACCGCCTGTGGGACCTCGTGGCACGCCGGGCTTATCGGCGAATATATGATTGAGGAGCTGGCCCGGATTCCGGTGGAGGTGGAATATGCCTCGGAGTTCCGCTACCGCTCACCGATCATAAGGGAGGGGACGCTTCTCTTTGTCATCAGCCAGTCGGGCGAAACGGCCGATACGCTGGCGGCGCTGCGCGAAGCAAGAAAGAAAGGGGCCACCGTGCTCGGTATCTGCAATGTGGTGGGGTCATCGATCGCGCGGGAGACCGACGGCGGTGTTTACACCCATGCCGGGCCGGAAATCGGCGTCGCCTCGACCAAGGCCTTCACCTCGCAAATTATGGTGCTGGCCCTGATATCACTTCTTCTGGGAAGGATGCGCCACCTTTCGGTGCAGCAGGGAATCGAGATGGCCGAGGCGCTTCGGGAAATACCGCATCAGGTGGAACAGATTCTCGCCAAAGAGAGTGAAATCAAGGAAATCGCCCGGGCATACTGCAAGCATAATAATTTTCTTTATCTGGGACGCGGCATCAATTACCCGGTGGCGCTGGAAGGGGCGTTGAAACTCAAAGAGATTTCGTACATCCATGCCGAGGGATACCCGGCGGCGGAGATGAAACATGGCCCTATTGCCCTTATCGACCAGAATATGCCGGCGGTGGTGATCGCCCTGAAAGATTCGGTCTATGACAAAGTGCTCTCCAATATCGCCGAAATAAAGGCGCGCAACGCCAATGTAATTGCTATCGCCAGCGAGGGTGACACCGAGATTGCCGATCGGGTCAATCATGTGATATATATTCCCACGACGAATAGAATTTTCACGCCGCTTTTATCGATTATACCGCTTCAGATATTGGCCTATCATATGGCGGTGATGCGGGGCTGCCATGTGGACCAGCCGCGCAACCTGGCCAAAAGCGTGACGGTGGAATAACAGAGATTTCAGTTCTTGAACTTGCGTGGGCGCACCGTTTGGTGCGCCCTTTCTTATTTGATTTGTTTGTACTATAATGGTGCCAACTCACAGCCCGCCAGTGGCGGGTGAGGCACCCTGGCATTTATACATGATTGCCCCCTATTTTAGAATTGATTCGATTTCACCTTCCCACTTTACCGTTTCCTGAAAATAGTTTGGGTCATTCGACCAGTCCTGGATCGTTCGCGGTAATTGGATTTCAAACGATGTAACGGAATCACGGCCGATGCGAATGAGAATAATTCTCACAGGACCACATGACTCGCGCGCCAGCATTTCCGCTTTGATTATGCCGCCATCGTCGATCCTGTTGTAAGGTGCACCGCGCGCGATACCCATATATAATCCCGGTATGATATTATCAGCATGTATGTGGCCGATAGAATCACTTTCAATTTTACGAGGAGCAACTGCAGTATCGTATTCATAGCGATCAGGTGAATTTCTGTCCGACAATGAATCTGAATATTTCTGCAAAGTCAACGCAGCCGCCATCTCATCAAACCCCGGGACACAACTGATTATTTTCCCCACTATACTGCCGCACCCGCTCTTATTCTGAGAAGTATTATGGATGGACGCACAACTCATGCTCAAAAGAGTAATTAACAGCGAAAACAAGAGATAGATATATTTTCTATTTGTCTGTCCTGCAATATGATTGTTCATTTGCTTAATCCTCCCCAAAGTAACTGCTGCACCACGCAGCCAATTCAACCCGAATCATATTTATTCATAATAATATGATGCTCCGATATTATAATAAAATTGATCGAGATTACTTGTCAAGTCATTGTTGACCTTAGCAAGCATTTATTTCCCGCCGGGCATAAGTGGTATCCGGACCAGCATAATTCCATTTTCAGTAAAATAGGTCGAAACCCTTGCGCCTGCCCCGAACCCTTGGTCGGGGTTTCGACACTTACCTCTATCTACCTCCTGTTCCCCCTTTCGAAATCCACATCGAATCGATGGTGATTTCCGCTTCACCCCCTTATATGAAGGAGTGTTTATTTATATGTCCGTCAGCAAAAAACAGCTTATCACCAATTGTGCCATTGCCTTAATATCATCCGGCCCCAAAACCGGCCAGGGAATAGCCGCCTCCTCCAACTGGGCCACAACCCCAAATCAACCAAGGGGAAAAGAGGAATCCTTTAAAAACGGGGAAACGAACCCATTTTGCCGACTCCTTGCGACTCCCCGAAGCCCTTCTCCGGCAACAAATTAAGAGAAAATGATTATGTTTTTTTGGAGTAACGAATTTTTGACAAACGAACCCAAATTGCGGGGATTCCGGGTGCTCCACCGCTGCACATTTATTGTGCCGCGCGAGTCCTCAAACCCGCCGCTCGCCACCCGGACTCTACCAATTCAATAAGATTTACCATCTGAATTTAGTTGACTAACTGTTTTCCCTTTCTTAAATTCCTGCCTGTCTTGCGGGTGGCCGTAAGGCTATGCAAAACTATAAGTTATGTCATTGAAAGAATAGGACTTGGACGCCCTTGCGGGCGCAAAATTTTTCTGGATATTTTAGACTAAAATAGTTCATATTAGGCCGTATAGACAAAGTAATGTGGTCAAAATTAGATAATAATTTACGCGCGAAAATATAAGCCAAATTCTGAAAGGATAGTTCTATGAGTGAAGGCCTGCTATTGGGAATTATACTTGTCATAAGCGTTTTTGGCCTGCTGGCCGCCCTCTATCTGGCCCGATGGGTGCTTAAAAGACCGGTCGGAAGCGCCGCCATGCAAGCTATCTCCAACGCTATCAAAGAAGGGGCCGAGGCTTTCCTTCGCCGGCAGAACCGGACTATTCTGGTCCTGGCAACTTTGGTTGCGGCGCTGCTCTTTGTCGGCTATGGATTCATACGGAGCCACCGGACCTTCGACCCGGTCGGGAGTTCTCTCGAACTGGCGACATGGATTACTCTTTCCTTTGTCCTGGGGGCGCTCTGCTCGGTGTTTGCCGGGTATGTCGGGATGTGGGTCTCGATCCGTAGCAATATCCGCACGGCTCATGCGGCGCTCTCCTCGCTGAATGATGCGCTTCGTATCGCGCTTCGCGGAGGAGCGGTCTCGGGCTTGCTGGTGGTGGCGATGAGCCTTCTGGGTGTCGGCGGTCTCTACGCCCTGGTCAGCAACTTCTCGAGTGTCGACCCGACCAAGATACCGCTCCTGATTGTCGGGTATGGATTCGGCGCCTCGTTCGTGGCGCTTTTCGCCCAGCTGGGCGGCGGTATCTATACCAAGGCGGCTGATGTCGGCGCCGATCTGGTGGGCAAAGTCGAGGCCGGTATCCCGGAGGATGACCCGCGCAATCCGGCCGTGATAGCCGATCTGGTCGGCGATAATGTCGGCGATTGCGCCGGCCGTGGGGCCGACCTGTTCGAATCGACTGCGGCGGAAAATATCGGCGCCATGATTCTGGGCGCCTCGCTGGCCGCGGCGGCGGAGAAAATGGATATGGCCTTCTCGGCCGGAGTAGTCGGCGTGATGATGTTCCCCCTGATGGCTCGTGCCTTTGGAATTATTGCGTCTATTATCGGGATCATGAGTGTTCGGATGGATAAAGAAGAAAAGATGGACCCGATGCAGGCGCTTAACCGCGGATATTATGTGGCGGTTGTTCTCGCCATGGCGGCGTTCGGTCTGGCAACCTACTGGCTGCTCAATTCCCCGAACGCCCCCGACGCCTGGTGGCATTTCTTCCTTTGCGGCATTCTGGGAGTGCTGACCTCGGTGGCCTTCGTATATATCACACAGTACTATACAGAATACCGGTATCGTCCGGTTAAATCCATTGCCGAGGCCTCGAAAACCGGCCCGGCTACTAACATTATCGCCGGGGTCGGTGTCGCTTTCGAGTGCACCTGGATGCCGGCGCTGGTGATGGGGGCGGCGCTTCTGGGGTCATATTATCTCGGCAAGAGCAGCGGCTTGCCGCATGCCGGGTTGTTTGGCACGGCCGTGGCCACCATGGGCATGCTGGCGACGGCGGCGTACATTCTGGCCATGGATACATTCGGCCCGATCACCGATAATGCCGGCGGCATTGTCGAGATGTCGCAGCAGCCGGAGGAAGTCCGCAAGAAGACCGACCGTCTCGATTCGGTCGGTAATACCACCAAAGCTCTTACCAAGGGGTATGCGGTCGGTTCGGCGGCGCTGGCGGCATTCTTGCTGTTCCAGGCCTACATGGATGAAGTTGCCCAGTATGCCGGAAAAGAGATGCATTCGGTCAATCTGGCCAATCCGGTCGTTTTTGTCGGCGGGCTATTCGGGGCGGCGCTGGTATTTCTTTTCTCGTCGATGGCGATCAAGGCGGTCGGTTCGGCGGCGCAGGCGATTATCGAGGAAGTGCGCCGTCAGTACTCCAAGCTGCAGAGGATTAACGATATTATCCAATTCCCCAAAGACTTCAAACCGGATTACGGCTCCTGCGTTGATATCGTGACCAAGTCGGCTTTACGCAAGATGGTGGCGCCGGGATTATTAGTGGTGCTGACCCCGGTTGTGGTCGGGCTGGTATTCAAGATGTTTATTACTCCTGAGGATCCATTGATTTCGGCCGAAGCGGTGGCCGGTCTTTTGATGGTCGGAACCATCACCGGTATTCTTATGGCGCTGTTTTTGAACAACGGCGGCGGCGCTTGGGATAACGCCAAGAAATATATCGAGACCGGCGCGCTTGGCGGGAAGTATCTTACTTTAGCCGATGGCAGCAGAGCGAAAAATCCGACCCACGGCGCGGCCGTGGTAGGGGATACGGTAGGCGATCCGTTCAAGGATACGGCGGGCCCCTCGTTGCACGTCCTGATAAAACTCCTTTCGACAATCACGCTGGTACTGGCGCCGCTCTTTATTTAGAGAAATTGATTTGCATTAACCGGCGGATTGAAGCATCCGCCGGTTTTTTTATGGTTGATATTATCGAGAGATCGCGATCAGGGCGTTACCGGGCTCTGTCCCCCAAGAGCGGACAACCGCCGGCGAGCCTGATCGATCAAAGGAGTATGCGGGTTTCGATTCCCCCAGTGATAGAGAAATTTACTATAGTACTCTATGGCCTGATCTTTCTGATTCAGGCGATCGTACGATTCGCCCAGGTAGTAATATGCTTTTGCCAGCCAGACAGAGTGGAAAAACCGGTAAGAGTCGACGCTTTTAATCCGACGTTCAAACGCCTCGACCGCCTCGATGTACTTTCCCGCTTCAAAATAGGCCCGACCCAACATATAGCAAACAAAGAAGGCATCGGACCCCGATATTCGGGTGGCTCGGTCAAGCTCATCTATGGCCGTGCGGTAGTCATGTCGGGCAAGCGCGATGGCGCCCGCGCCGTAGTGAAACTGATATTGTTCTCTCTGCTCCCGGACCTTTAGAATGTCTTCCAGGCGGGTCAGGCGCTTCTGAGCATCTTCAAACCGGCCCAGCTCGGACATAAGCTGGATTATGTAATAATCCCAGGTGATTTTGTTGTCGGGATAAAATTCTTCGACGATTTTCTCGGTCCCGATCATTATATCCAGAGCCTTAGCCGTTTCGCCCAACTCTTCGTAAATCATCGCTCGCAGCAGGTCGTTATACGGAAAGGCGCCTTTTTGCACGGCTTCCCGATGCAGGGCACTGTCCGATTCCAGCAGGCTGAGAGCTTTTATTAGATCACCCCGTAAGATGGGGAGGTAGGCCAGATAAAGATGTCCCGATTCCCGCACGAGGATATTGCTATCGGCGGCCATCCGATTGAGATACTCTTCTACCAGGCCATATTTGTCTTGTATCATATAGATAAGAACAAGGAAATGAAGCGCCTCAAAGGAACGCGGGTCTTTTTCAAGAGCCGTCTTTCCTGAAATGATGGCTTCATCGAAGCGGCCCGCTTCGGTGAGGATTTTACCCTTGGCCAAGTACGACCCCGGTACTTCGGGCGCCAGGGCGATATATCGATCCGCTATTTTGAGTGCATTCACAAAATCCCCGATCTTGCCATAAGTATACGCGAGAGCGCTCAGGGCCGGAGTGAATTTGGGATCTATTTCGACCGCACGGGAAAGGTAGCGAATGGCCTCAGATTTAAGAGGGAGATTTAAATTGAATAGGCCCAGCCAATAGTAGGCTTTCTTATCATCCGGTACCTTTTCAACCAGCTTCATCATCTCGGCTATGGCCTCGACATAGTTGCCTTTAATGTAGGCCGCCCAGCTGCGAATAAGATACCTTTCCCTCCAGCCGACCCGGTCGATATATCGCAAAGCCTGATCAATAGTCTTTTCACTCTCCCAGCTCCCTCTGAGAAAGGAGAGGTAATAATAGGCCATGCCCATGGTCGAATCGATGGCCACAGCTTTCACAAAATTCTCCTCCGCTCTTATCCATGCGCCGTGCTGATAGTAGTCGACGCCGATCTGAAAATAGCGATAGGCTTCCAGCGAATGAGTCGTGATGTCGGCCACACTGGTCTCACTTTTCCCGGAAGGGGGTTCCCGAAGGGCAAGGTCCTCTCGGATCTGGACGGTCAGCCTGTCAACAAGAGTAAACAGGTTCATCCCGGAATCGGAAACAACCCGTTGCGCCGCCTTTACGGCACCACTTTCTACATCGACAATCTGCGTATTGACGGCGATGCGTCCGCTATCCTGCATTATCTGTCCGATGAGTATCAATTTTGCATTCGTTCGCTTCCCCAATTCAAGTGCCTTCTTTTGACTAATTTGAGCGGAATCGCCGATCTCCAGTTCCGAAGAGGCATCAAAAAGGCGCTGCTCGGACACAATTTGTATGGACGCTTGTTCTGCGAGATCGGAAATCAGGAGATGAGCCATCATTTGTCCCCACCGCAGAGAATCACTTGGGTCGGCGAGATTTTCGAATTTTATTATTGCCAGACGATTCTGGGCCGCGATCGCTTCCTGGCCGGGGCTGAATTCTATTTTCCAGGGCTTAAGAAGCATAACCAGCAGGAATGTGATAACGGCATAAGCCGGCCATAGCCGCGACCACCTTATTTTCGATCGGGCTTCACCTCCGTCAAACTTGGATTCTATGTCGCCGACGGTCTTCCTGACATCACCATCATGCCTTAAAATGAGGGACGCAGCTTGCATTTGCTTAATTTTTTCAAAACACTGGTCGCACTCCGTGAGATGCTCCTCCAGCTCCTGCCGCTCCTCATCATCGAGCATTCCCAGCTCATAGGCATGGAACATCTCTTCATAATGCCGGTGGCTGTTCTCAGCCGTCATATTTTCCGCCTTTCTCCAAACAGGCTTGCAGCATCGAACGGGCACGCGATAAAATGGAATAGAGGTTGGCCCGAGTAATCTCCAGTTTCCGGCAAATCTCGTCGGTTGAATATCCCTGATAATGGAAATTGAGGGTTCGGATATAAATCACATTTCTTTTCCCTATTTTTCTCAGACATTCCAGAAGCTGCCGCTTCAATCCCGGCTTATCCCCGAGGCCGGCCAAATCAGGCAGATAATCGGATTCGGGCAGCTCTTCATTTCTCCCGGCCTGTCGTTTCCTCGTCTGAATATAACTCAGAACCTGGTTATCAAGGACCCGATAAGCCCAGGCGCCGAAACTCCGGGTGAACTCTATTTTTCTGTATTCGCTGAAAACCACGGTCAGCGCGGCCTGAACCACCTCTTTTCTATCTTCACTATCCCATATCCTATGGAAAGCAAAGAAGTGGAATCTTGCCGAAAGATGCTTAAAAAGCTCGTTTTCAGCATCTTTTTGACCTTCCCGGGCTGCTTTCCACAGAGTTTCGATTTTGTTTTCAGCCATTCACTTAAAATATAAGCAGATACTAATTTTATGCCATTATTATAATTGCCGCCGCGAAATCGAATCTTCGGGGCCAGGCGAAAGAATTCTCTGCCAGAACTCTCCCTGAACTGTTCCAATCAAATCAGAAAGATATGAACCCCTAAATTAATGGAGGAGCCATGAAGGCTGTTCGTTTCTTGTCGATTGCCACAATCTGTGTCGTCGTTCTGCTGCCGGTTCTTGCCTCGGCCCAGAGCCTCATTGCCGTGCCGGAGTGTGTCACGTATGATTCGGTGCGGGATCGATACTTTGTCTCGAATGCCACTAATGGGCGAGTCATCCAAATCGATTCCAACGGTGTCGAGTCAATTTTCTGGACCAGCCCCGGATATGCCATGAGCAGCCATATCAAGGATAATCGTTTTTATATCTCCACCGAATTTACTCCCGCAGCCGTGGTTATCCTGGACTTGGAAACAGGCACTTTGATAAAGAGAATTGTTGTCACCGGGTCGGCACAGTTGGACGGAATGACCACCGATACATCGGGAAATCTATATGTAGTCGACGCCAACTTGCGCTGCGTATACAAGATTGATCTTGATGATGATTCCTATTTCAAACTGGCCATGGTGTCGCTCAGCCCCCAGGATATTTATTTTGATGCCTCTCGGAATCGGCTCCTGGTGGCCGGATATACCGCCAACGCCCGGGTGGAAGCAGTTAGTCTTCCCGCCGGCATTGTAACCACTGTCGTCCAGACCCCTTTTGGATGGATCGATGGCATTGCGTGCGATAATCAGGGGCGGTACTATTTCTCCTGCGGTACTGAAGGAAACATTTATCGCTATGACAGCACTCTGACCAATCCGCCGGTATGTATTTCAACCGGGCACAGCCAACCTTCCAATATCGGCTACGACCTGGAGCATGATATTCTGATGGTGCCCAATTTCAACGGCGCCCGGGTCGATTTTATCGGCACCAACGCCGACTTCACGGTCGATACTCGATACGGGAATCTTCCCCTGAACGTGAATTTCTCCGGAACCTCTATCAACCATCCGTCGGTTGATGCCTGGAATTGGCGTTTCGATGACGGCGGGACCGCGACCGGTCAGAACGCCAGTCACACCTTTACGACCCGCGGCATGCACGAGGTCGACCTTAACATAACGGTGGGATCCGAGACATTTCTACGCCGTAAAAAGAGTTTTATCTGCGCTCTGGCCGATACATCCGTGGCCGGGCAAATAAATGCCCCGATCGGCTCGAAAATTTCAATCCCTCTTTATGCCGGCGGCACGGTTTATCTGAACCGAATGGTTGTCCCTATGACCTATTCTGGGCTGGTTAATCTCAAGTTCGATTCTTTCTCGACGGCCGGCTGCCTTACCAATGACTTTCCGACCAAATACCTAAGCTTAAACGATAGTACTGCCCGGCAACTCTGTCTTATTCTTGAGGGCGGTCAGCTGGTGCCGGGTCGAAACATGATTGCCAAAGTCTATTTCAGCATCATCTCCGGAACGACGGGGCAGGAGACGATTCTCTCGCTCGACGGATTCGGCGAAAATCTGCCGAGTTTTGCCGGAAGCGGCATTTCCTACACGCCGGACCTGGCCCCGGGCAAAGTCAAGATCTTTGTCTGCGGAGATGCCAACGGCAGCGGCATAACAAATATCGCGGATGTCACGTTTATCATTAATTTCCTGTATAAAGGCGGCCCTCCGCCGGTTCCGCCGGCGAGCGGGGATCTTAACAAATCGGGAAATATCAACATTCAGGATGTAACCTATTTAATCAATTATTTATATAAGAGTGGACCGGCACCCAACTGCCCGGCGGTCTAGAGGGAATGCCGATGAGAAGGCAGGCGGAGGAAAAAACGTGAGACAGCCTCCGCCTGTTTTCTTGACGCGATGAAACAGTCAATATTTTTCTGCTCCATAATGCAAACGGGCGATTCCCATTTCAACATTTTCGATGATAATGTGACACTCAGAATTTGAGCGGATGGAACTGGTCCTTATCAGCTCCACAAACCGGGCAGACCCATTCATGGGGTAAATTCTCAAACAGAGTTCCCGGCTCGGCGCCTCCCTGGGGGTCGCCTTTGGCTGGGTCATAAACATATCCGCAAACTTCACATTCCCATTTGGGCATAATAGCCGTCTCCGAAATTATCAAATATTTTCGGGAATATGATAAATTCGGGGCATTTAATCAAGTTATTGAGAAATCCGACAGTGTTTTCTGGCACTATAATGAATAACAAGGGATTAGGCGAAAAAGGCCCGGCTGACGAATTGGGTTTGTTTCTTCGTTTTTTAAAATGTACGGGATGCCGGGCTGGCCGGGATACGGTGTGGCCGGGGCAGTAAAGGAGAAAACGGGCAGACTGAAGTCTTTCGCGCACGTAACGGGCATGTTGCTTGCAGGACAAGAGGTTAGGTGAAACAAGTGGGGTGGGGGAAGTTCGTTTCTTCGTTTTTGTATTCTTTTGTAGTGCTTTTGTAGAGAATTTGGGGAAGAGGGTACGCGGGTGACAGTTCTTGACATTGGGACAGTCGATAAATTGCTTTTTGACTTTAGACATATAGATGGCTGTGCTTTCTACTGAGGGGGTAGGACCCAAATCACCATCGATTCGATACAGATTTTGCAAGAGGGGTGGGATTTAGATGATGGTAAGTGTCAAAATTGCAAGGTTGCGATCTCAATATTCCAAATTAATCGCTACGCCTCGATCACAACTAAATTTCTCCAGCCAGCAAGACATTTATCAAGCGCTTTTGTAACTTTGATAGATCGATCTTTGTTGCCATATTTTAATACAATCTTGCCAGATCGCCTTACTAATTGAACGTCAGTTGCTTGAAGCGTGTCAGCCCCAGGAATGGGGAAGACGCTATAGCGGTCCCACTCCTGAAGACAATCGACCAAAATTCCAAGAAAAGTCAGCGGCTCGTCTGTGAGCCGGAGTCTGTGTCCGGCTTGATTTCCACAGATGCCTAACTGAATCAGACTGTGCATAGCTGATGCGCCAGTTCCCCATACAATCCCGCACCACCAAAATTGTGCATCGTATTTATATCGGGTTATACGATCAATGAAACTTGTAAGAACTTCCGCATGCTGCGATGTTCCCCGATTTTTCTTGGCAGCATAAAGGATACGATAATAATGAGTTGCTATTAATAGAAGTAACAATCCGCTACATACACCGTGGTCCAATATTCTCTGACCATCAGAGAGAGTCCCACGTAAGTACAATTCGCGGAATTTCTCATCTAACTCATCTATAATAACTTTGGCTTTCTTAAAGCCGAAGATTTCAAAATGAGTTTGCCACAATTGAAAAGCATCACCGGGTAATGACCTACTTTCGTACTTTTTGAAATTCAATATATTACTATTTCTTCTTTCAAGTTGTTTGAATAACCCATTAGTCAATTCTGATAAATCACCAAGGTTCCGCAGGGCATCCGCAGTTTGCGCTAGAGACATCATTTTGTTCAATTGAGGATTTCTTACTTTCAATTCTTCCTGTATCAATTCCCGATCATGAGATGAGACTATTCCGGAGCCATACCAAAATCGGCTATTCAAGTAATCAGCAACTATCTCAATACCCAATCCAACTTGTTCATTATAAACTGCTGGGTTCATGGCAGATAATGAACCCTCAAATATGTAGCCCACATCATGTAGAAGACTAACGTATTGCCAAACATGCCCGAAGAAGATATCAGACGAGATAATGGAAGATTTCCACTTGCGTAATTCAATTGCGTTTCTTATTTCACCGCGAATTTCACTTGAATGAGTATAAAAGTACCATCCGAGTAACCAATTGTACAGGGTATGGCTGCCGTGATCTCGTTGCCGCGGGTAAGCAATCATCCCGCCTATTTCCCGTTTAATTACGCCCGTGCGGAGATAGTCACAATCTTCTAGGTCAATAATCTGTAATATTTCACGGGCAAAGTCCGTTGCTTTGTATTGACGGACTTCATCCATTCTGGCCTCGAGGAAATTGGACAATTTGGTCTTATAGTCCTCTATTTTATTGTGGTAATGGTGAAACTCTTTTCCCCGATATGTTAGAGCAAATAGTGCTTCAACTACTGTGGCCATTATGGATCAGTCCGTGCAAAGGGGAGATGACCGAGAATGTCGACGCCGGCATTTCTGTCTACAACATAGCAGCTTGGTTCAACAGCAAAATATCGATTATTAAGGGGGATAGACGTTAATTTCACGTTAAACAAGCCGGGATGAAGCTTCCTTGGGCCTAGTGGGTCTAGAAGATGGATCGCCCGCTTATTACAGCCTGTGCATAATGTAGCATGCCAACAACGCAAATGCTTCGATTTATGAATCGCGCGCATTACGATAACAAAGGGTTTGTTTAAAGATATATCCTGTTGCAGCAGTATCTCAGTCAATTCAAAGAAGGATGGCCTGCCAATCTGAATCCATAAAAGGTCAGACACTCCGGTGACCTTAGCGACGGCACGAGCCAAAGCATACGATGTAATACCTTTCAAGGTTGCATAATGATCTATGCTTTGAAACAAATGATTTGCAAGCCACTTAGATGTAGGCAAACCCAATAACGTGAGCATCATCCCGAAAGAGTAGACGCCACAATTATCTGATCGGATGTTTTGTCTTAATGGCAGATAATCATGCAAGCCCAAATCCACCAATTTTCTTTGCTGGCTTCTTGGCTGTTTTCTTCTTTGCCGTCTTTTTTGCAGGCATTTTATCTCCTTTCATTTCTAGTTTAATGCTTCTTTCGACACATCAATACAGTATTATCTTATGTCAAAAATTGCCAACACCTTTATCCTAATCAACTCTAATCATAATGTCAAGATCAAATTGGCCTAATTCATCTTCCGCTAGAAGTTTTAATGTTTTAAAAGGAAATTTGTCAAGATGCTTTGCAGGCGTCAGGTCTCGCTTCCACTGGCGCGGAATTTAGGACATGACGCAACAGAGTATGGTGCGAAATCTCGTCTCGCAAAACCCTTCCAGATTTTGCGCTACAACTACAAAGATCGCGTCAGGAAGGGGTTCCTGACGCCGCGTGTAAAAGCGATGTGTGCACTGCTCAGTCAGCCTAAAAGATTGATTTATCAGGATTATGTGGAAATGTCGTTGCTTTCGGAGGTGCCTTTGTCGTCGATAATCGGCGGGTTGACCCACTCCTCTTCATAAAAGAGAGATTTCTCATCCGTTATCGCGTGTCCATCACGGATCTTTTTAATTATGGCGAAAGCATAGGCCTGGCCGGTGGCAATAACCGATATCATATATCCCCAGATAGCCAGAAATATCAGAAACAGGGCAATAGCCATGAGATACCCCGCCGAGCCAATGTCGTTTCCACTGCATAAAGTGGAAAGGTCGAAACTGAAAGGGATGCCGGGGAAAAGATTGGTGGTGAAAGCGACAATCCGGCTGTCGAGTGGAAGATGGCTCATGCCGGAGGAAACAATATTGCCGATTTTCTCACCGCCGCCCAAAGAGGTAATTATCTTCAGGAATTGCACAGCGCGGAAAGCAAAATAGGCGAATATAAAACCGGCCACCTTGGCGGCCACGACCGAGTACAGGGCATAGCCGACCCAATGCAGCGGCCGGCGGAGGACGGTCGAAAAGGTTTCCAGAATAGAGTTGAAACTTTCGCCATTGCGGTCGGCCATCACCGCCGCCGGCATGACCAAGACCGAGCAGGAAAGAACGAAAAGGATCAAGACTGTGAATAACCCAATCACAAAATTGGGGAAAAAGAAAAAGAGGCTGTAAAGCCATTCACCCAGATATGGTATTCTGGTTATGAGGCCGACGATTATTCCCAGAAGAATTATGAAAGCGACAAAGGCGATTATGGCCAGTTCCGACAGAAGCAACTGTTTCAGCCGTCTGAAACTGAATTTGAGGCCGGCCTTGGTTGAGAAAAAGGGATTGCCGCGCATCTCCTCGAAGTCGAATCCCGCGATCGCCATCATGCCGGCCATGACTGATAAAATGGAAAGACCGACGCCAAAATAGAACAGTATTGATGCGATGATGGAGTCAAAGGGGATGGGACAGAATGGAATCAATCCGTGGGTGGAGAAGATATGAGACAGAGCGGCCCCATCAAGCAGCAGCGCCAGATAGCCGAAGATGTTGAAAATCAGGAAAGCCAGCAGGAGATAAAATGATGCGGCGATAATTTTTTTGGCGCGCAGCGCCCGGGCGGGAACCGAGAGAATCCCTTTGAAATTATAATCAAACTCGAATTTCATCCCCGGAAAATTTGCTCTTTAAGGCATTGATGTCAAGCTCAAAATTTAACTCCGGGGAAAGGCAATCCCGCTATAGGCGTTAGGCAAGAGTTACTCCTCTAAATTCCTGTAGACCACCGTGCCGTTGCTACCGCAGGCGAAGATTCTATTTCCGATCAGTTGAATATCGAGAAGCTGGTATGGGGAGGCGCTGGCCTGGGGTATCCAGTTTTTTCCGGCATCATCGGTGTAAAGGATGTAGCCGTCAGAGCCGACTGCATAGGCGGCAGTCGGACTGAGCATCAAGAGGCTGAAGAGATGGATATTATTAGCAAAAGCATTCCATTTTATCCATGTTTTCCCGGCATCATTAGATAGGGCCAGGGCGCCACCCATCCCGACCATAATTCCCTGATTGCTGCGGATGGCCACAGCCTTGATAGTCAGTCCACTGGGGACATCCGGCGTTTCCCAAGTCTTTCCTTTATCCCGGGAAATAAAAATCTTCTCGGCCCCGCTGACCGTGATGACCCCCTGCGGGGAAATATCTATTGTCTGGAGCTGCCGTCCCGAAACAGAAAGGGTGTCCCATTTTTTTCCACTATTCGAAGTATGGAAGAGAGTCCCTTTATTTTGGGGATCATGAATATCATAGCCGACCAGAAAGCCATGCTTCGAATCCAGAAAGGCTATGTCGCCGAGCCAGAGGCTGGTATCGAATTTATAAGGTGTCCAATTCAGCCCCCCGTCTTCCGTGGCGAAGAATGAGCCGGTGGAGCCATAGGCAAAGCCTTTCCGGCCACCGCTGAAGAAGAAAACATCTTCCAGAAGCCTGGTGCCGGCAAGCGTATCGATTTTCCACGGTTGGCCAAGGCCGGTGAACCTGAGAATGGCGCCTCGAGAAGTGACGCCATAGCCGACATTTTCCGCGCAGAACGAGATTCCCCGAATATCATCAACAATGCCGGAGGGAATCTTATGCCATTGGGCATGTCCGTTGGAAGCGAAGATCAAAAAAATCAGAAGAATAATCGCGGGTAGCGCTTTCATATCCTTGTCCTCATATCGTAGAGTTTTTCATTACCTATTGATAATCATCCGATTTTATAATATGTTACAATCAAATTACGATAATTTGCGGCTTTGTCAAATTGATTAGTAAAGAGAAAATCGTAGAACTGGTTGCAGTATCGCTCTCCAATGAAGCGGGGCTCCGGATTTTTGAAAATCTCAATCTGGCTCTCTGTTCGGGAGAAACGGCGCTTATTATCGGGCCGACCGGCAGCGGAAAAACCTCTCTAATGGAGCTTCTTATAGGAGCTCGGAAGCCCGATTCGGGAGAGGTCATTCTATTTGGCAGAACTCTTAATCTTAAAAATGAACGTCAGATAAACGAGATCCGGAGGCGGATCGGCGGGGTGGGTGGGATTTTCGACCTTGTTCCCGGCCTGACGGTAGCCGACAATCTGGTTTATCCATTGTCCATCAGGGGAGATGCTCTTTCGGTGCAAAGGGCGAAATTGAAACAGATATTGACACAATTTAATCTGCTGAGCAAGAAACGGGAGAAGATCTCCAATCTTACTCGCGGAGAGAGACTTCTGGTCATGCTGGGGAGAGGGGTTATAGCCGACCAGCCGCTACTTCTAATTGATGAGCCGCTGGATCGGCTTGAATCGGCTGCGGCCAATGAACTTCTGGGGATTCTTAAGAGGCTGTCGGTCGCAGGGCATGCGATGATAATCTTCACAACCGGCCAAGGAGCCTTTGATTTCCCCGGGGTCATGGCTTTCCATATCAAGGATGGTCGTCTGCAATGAGCCGCCTCCTATTTCTTATCGGTAAAGCCGCCGGCAATATTGTTACGCGGCCATTGGGCGCAATAAGCTCATTTCTATCCCTGCTTCTGCTTTTTCTCCTTTTCGATTTGGTTTGGATTGGAACGCTGACCGCATCGCATTACTATGATCAGATGATAGCCAATATTGATATGGAGATTTTTATCGATGACCGACTTCCCGATTCGACAACATCGGTTCTCAGCGCCGCTCTCCGCCGTCTGGATGGAGTCGCAACCGTGGAATATGTCTCACGCGATGATGCCCGGGCGCGTTTATATGACCTGATGGGTTCTGACCTTCTGGAAGGATTCGATGAAAATCCTTTGCCCCGCTCTCTAATTGTTACATTCAAGCCGGAGTTGTTGAATTCCATGTGGCTGGAGCGCTTTACCAATAATGTAAAAAGATTGCAGGGAGTGGCAGAAATTTTCTATGCCCGGGACTGGCTGAACAAAGCTCAAACGGGGAAGATAATAGTCGGCCGGGTTCTGCTTTTTCTGGGGTTGGTCATTTTTCTTGCGAGCGGTTTGAACCTGATTCAGACGGTGCGACTATCAATGCGCGCCAGATGGGCCGAACTGATGCAGTTGAACCTGCTCGGGGCGGGGAGAGGATTTTGTACCTTACCCTATTGGCTGGAAGGTGTTTTCTTTGCCGTGGTTTCGGCGGTGGCCGGGTGGTGCATAATAATGTATGGCTCGCTCTATCTCTCCTACGGGGATATTATCATTACATATCCTTCTCTGATTCAAATTCTGTACTTTTGTCTGGGAGCCGGCGCAGTCGGCCTGTTGGGAGCGTATGTCGGTTCGCGGCGGGCATTATGATAGGCGGGAAGCGGTTTCTGGTAACGGCGGCGGCTGTTTTGGGTATGGTCATCACTCTTATTTCCGTCACATTTGCTCAATCCGGCGACCTGGTTAATCAGAAGAAGGAATTGGAGAAAATAAGACGGGATATTGAAAAAACTCAGCAGAATCTCGATTCGCTTCAGAACGCCGAAAAGAGAGTGCTGAATGAAATATCCGATTATGATCAGCGGGCGGCCGCCAATGAAACTGTCCTGAGGAGACTCAATCAGCAGTTGACAGCAATCAGGGGTGATATTCAGGGTTCCAGAACTCGTCTGGAGGATTCGCAGGCGCGTCTCAGATCCTCCAGAAGCAGATATATCGGGAACCTGAATTACTATTATTCCGGAATCCGGTGGGGCGGTATTACTCAGAACAACGAAATTCTTATGGAAAGAGAGGCTTATCTGCGGCTCCGTTACTTAAGGACTCTGGCGGCGTATGATAAGATACAGCTCTCACGCTCCTCGGAATATCTGAAAGAAGCGGAGAAAGAGTATCAGTATCTTATTAACCGCGAAAAGACCGTCGATGAAGTCCGGAAAAAGAAAAAAAGCGAATACACGATAGTTGCATCACAGAAACAAAAACGGGAGCGGGATCTTTCCCGCCTTCGCCGCAATAAGGACAGTGAAACGGAACGTCTGGAAGCGCTCTCGGATGCCGCGCGCCAAATGGAAGAGGTGGTCGCCCGTCTTGAGACCGCTAGAAAAAAGCGCGAGAAAGCGGCTGCCCCGAGTGAATTCAAATACGCAACCGGGAATTTTGCATCGTATAAGGGGAGACTGCCGACGCCTCTTGCCGGAACAATAACCAAAGGATTTGGCTGGAGCACCGACCCGATCACCAAGCTAAAATCATTTTCGCCCGGGATCGAAATTGTCGGCAAGAAAAAATCATCGGTGGCGGCGGTGGCCGATGGGGTCGTAGCGTATGTGGGGAATCTCCGCGGTTACGGCAATTTCGTCATTATCGAACATGAGGACGGTTATTATTCGACTTATGCGGGGATCGACAATTTGTCTGTGGAGCAGGGACAGAAAATCGGCCGAAATGAGAAATTGGGGATTATCAGTTCCGGAAATCTGAAATTTGAATTGCGCCGGGGAAAGGAATCGCTCGACCCGGTAGAATGGATCAGAATTGACTATTTTCGATAGAATACCGGGGCAGCCGACGGCCAAACAGATGCTGCTGAACTCGTTCAATCGAGGGAGGCTGGCGTCAACCTACCTATTTTATGGCGCGGATGGAGTTGGGAAATGGCCGATGGCGATTGCTCTGGCGGCTTTGCTCAATTGTGAAAAACCGCGTCTCGGGCCGGATGGCTCTGTCATTGACGCCTGCGGAGAATGCCGCAACTGCCGGCAGACGGAAAATCTGATTTTCCCCGAACTCCATTTTGCTCTTCCACTGCCGCCTCATAAGAAAGAGGCGGAAGCGATCGACCTGACCAGAGAATATCTGGATCAGAAGAAGGCGGAACCATATCGGATCATATCATCTTCCCGGCAGCTGACTATACCGATTGATATCGCCCGCGAGATTAAGCGGAAAACCGGCATCAGGCTGGACAAAGGAGTCAAGAGAGTCATCCTTTTTTACCAGATGGAAAAGATGCTGCCGGCCTCAGCTGATTCCCTGCTCAAGCTGATTGAGGAACCGCCTCCGGGGACGACCATAATTTTGACCGCCAATGATCCAGATAATCTGCTTCCGACCATTCAGTCGCGGGCGCAGAAGATTCTCTTTCGCTCAATCCCGGCGGCTGAAATTGTCCGATATCTGGCTGAAAAGCATAGTCTTCCGATAGAAAAGGGGACCTTCGCCGCACGGCTGGCCGAGGGATCTCTTGGGCGCGCCCTGGAATTCATCGGGGAGGAAGGTGAAATGCCTCGCCGTCAGACTTCCTTTCTGATGTTTAAAAGCATATTTCTTAAAGACAATCCATCGGCCGCGGCCACGGTGAATGAGTTGGCCAATCCCAAAGATCGCGGCGAGACAGAGCAAACGCTTTTATACTGGCAGTCATTTTTGAGCGACATTATTCTGCTCAAATATGGCGGCAACCGCTCTGACCTGATCAATGTTGATCTGGGCGCGGAATTGGAGAATTTGACTTCATTGGTTGCCGCTCCGGACGACTTTTCCGAGATTCTAAATAATGTCAAGCAGGTTGGTTTGGCCCTTCGGCGGAATGCGCATATTCGCCCGGCCCTGATATCGCTGGTTTTCAAGCTCAAAAAACATATCAATCAAACTCCTTGACAGTTCTCGTCTTATTTGTAACTTTGTTATTTCGAAGGAGAAAATATGCCTGATTTGTATGTCCTAGATTTCAAAGGGAACCGTAAGGATTATTACTTCAACACTTTTTATCATTCCTTGAGACTGAGGGACTATGTCATAGTCCAGTCTGAGCGGGGAGAAGATATGGGGCTTCTGAATAAGAAGGTGATGAAGGAGTTGGATTTTTCGGATACTGAGAAGCCGTGTTCCATTCTCCGCCCCGCCAGCGAGGAAGATAGAAGGAACTTGATTAAAAATCGTGTCGATGAGCAGGCCTCATGGAACAAGGTCATGGAGCTGATCGATAAGCATAAGCTGGAAATGAAATTAGTGGATATTGAATATCAATTTGACCGCAACAAAATGACTTTCTATTTCACCGCTGAGCATCGGGTTGATTTCCGGGCGCTGGTGCGTGACCTGGCGGCCGAATACAAGACCAGAATCGAACTGCGACAGATTGGGGTGCGTGATGAGGCCAAACGGATCGGCGGGTTCGGAATCTGCGGTCTCCAGCAATGCTGTTGTTCATTTCTGAAGGATTTTGATCCGATTTCAACGGGCGATGCCCGGGTGCAAGGGCTCTCGCTTAATCCGACGAAGATCTCCGGCAATTGCGGCAGGCTCCTCTGCTGCCTGAAATATGAATCGGCGCACTATGCCGAGGTACGCAGTAAATATCCCGAAATCGGCGAGAGATATTCCACGCCGACCGGCGAGGGGGTCATTGACCGGATAAATGTTTTTGAGGACTATATGGTGGTCAAGCATGAAAACGGCGAGGAAGTTAAAGTTTACGGCAGCGATCTGAAGAAGAAAGAAAGAAAACAGACCTCTTTCTTTCAGAAATGGCGCGAGGCCTTGAAAATTGATAAAACCGAATGACCGGAGAGTGTTCAGTGCAGAAACCGTTTTATGTTACTACCCCTATCTATTATGTGAATGACCGCCCGCATATCGGGCATTCCTATACCACCATATCGGCCGACCTTCTGACCCGTTATCAGAGACTGAATGGCCGAGAAGCTTTTTTTCTGACCGGAACCGATGAGCACGGGTCCAAGATTGCCGAGGCGGCGGCGGCCGCCGGAGTTGAACCTCAGATCTTTTGCGATGAAGTGGTGCAGCATTTCAAGAATGCCTGGAAAAGTCTTTCGATTGAGTATGATGACTTCATTCGGACCACTGATGATCGTCACGTGGAGGCGGTACAGAAACTACTCATGGTTTTGAAAGAGGCCCGGACTGATGACGGCGAAGCGGTTATCTATGAAGGTACCTATGAGGGTATTTACTGTATCGGATGCGAGAAATTCCTGACGGAAAAGGATTTGGTGGGCGGTCTCTGCCCCGACCACAAACGGGCGCCGGAAATTCTCAAGGAAAAAAATTACTTTTTCCGGCTGACCGCTTTCCTGGGGAAATTGAAAAAGCTGATCGAATCGAATGAGTTGGAGATTCTTCCCGAAGAGCGCCGCCGCGAAGTGCTGGGGCTTTTGGGGCAGGATCTGGCCGATTTTTCTTTATCCCGGGAGCGAGTGGAATGGGGTATCCCGCTGCCTTTTGATAAATCACAAGCGGCTTATGTCTGGGTCGATGCTCTTTCCAATTATATCAGCGCCATCGGTTATGGCAAGGATGATAAGAAATTTCGTAAGTGGTGGTATGAGGCCGAAACAATCCATCTTATGGCCAAGGATATCCTCAAGTTCCACTGTCTCTACTGGCCGGCGATGCTTCTGGCGGCAAAATTGCCTCTCCCCAAGACCATATTCCTGCACGGGTTTTTTACGGTCGATGGACAGAAAATGTCGAAATCGCTGGGGAATATGATCGACCCTAATGATCTGGTGGCCCGGTTTGGTTCCGATGCGACCAGATACCTTTTGCTTACCCAGTATCCTTTCGGGATGGACGGCGATATTCAACTTTCGCGGATGGTCACGAAGTACAACAGCGACCTGGCCAATGATCTGGGGAATCTGGTTTCGCGGGTAGCCCGGATGATTGTCTCTCATTTCGGGGGGAAACTTCCGGCGCCGTGCGAGAATATCGAAGGATTGGAGGAGTTGATTGCCAAAACCGAGGCGCTTCCGGAATCAGTGCTCCAATACATAAATCACTTTCAGATCGGCTCGGCCATTGATGAAATCATGAACCTGGTCCGGATGACCAACCGTTTCTTTGATACCAACGCCCCCTGGAAACTGGCCAAGAGCGGAGAGATGGATAAGGCGGGCGGGGTTCTCTATGCCTGCTCGGAGGTGATTCGAATCATGGCCATATTGCTCTATCCGGTCATGCCGAATAAAGCAGAGGAGATTCTGGCGGTGTTCGGGTTGGACAAGAGGAGTCTGAGTGTCGCTCTGGCCAGAACATTTTATCATCTGCAACCGGGATCGACAATCAAGATAAACGAATCGGTGTTTCCGAGGATACAGGAGAGCCGGAAGCCGGTTGTGGCAGGCAAAGAGGAATTGGCGGCGGCGGATCTGGTTGATATTGCCGAATTCGCCAAGATTAAGATGGTTGTAGCGGAGGTGCTTGAGGCCGAGAAGGTGGCCGGATCGGATAAGCTTCTGAAACTTCAAATTGATATCGGCGGTGAACGGCGGCAAATTGTTGCCGGGATAGCGGAACACTATAAGCCGGAAGATATGAAGGGGAAGAAGGTAGTGGTGGTGAAGAATCTCAAGCCGGCGAAAATCCGCGGGGTTGATTCCAATGGGATGCTTCTGGCGGCCAAGAAGGGGAAAGAGCTGTTTGTGATTGTGCCCGAAGGTGACCTTCCGCCCGGAGCCACAATCAGCTAATGTTTGATTCGCATTGTCATCTTGACGGCCGGGAGTATCGGGGGCGTCTGGATGAAGTTATCAATGATGCCGTTTCTTCCGGCGTGCACACGATGGTTAATATCGGGGCCGATTTGCCGTCATCAATCGCCTCGGTGGAGATGGCGCAGAAATATGCAAGCATCCATGCCACCGTGGGAGTGCACCCTCATGATGCCACGACATACAATGCCGTGCTGGAAGGTGAACTTCTGAAACTTCTGCAGAAACCCAAAGTTGTGGCGATAGGCGAGATTGGCTTGGATTATTACCGCGACCTTTCGCCGCGCCCTGTGCAGAGGGAGGTTTTCCGAAAGCAGCTGGAGATCGCCGTTGCACATAAGCTTCCGGTGGTGATTCATACCCGGGATTCTTATTCGGATACCTTGAATATCATACGTGAGTATGCGACGCGCCTGTCGGGCGGCGTTTTCCATTGTTTTCCGGGCAGTCAATTCGATGCTCTTGAGGTGATTGATCTCGGCTTTCATATATCGGTCGGTGGAATAATTACCTATCCGGGATCGCGGATGGCCGAAGTGGCCAAAGTGGTTCCCCTGAAATATATTCTCATGGAAACCGACTGCCCTTATTTGACGCCCGTACCGTTTCGTGGGAAACCCAACCGGCCGTCCTATTTGCGATATGTCCGCGACAAACTGGCGGAACTGCGGGATATCGATGTCACGGAAGCGGAAGAAGTCACCGATCTCAACAGCCGCCGGGTGTATCGTCTGACCGAGACTTTTGAGGGCTGAAATGTCATGGCCTTTGGCAAACCGCAGAAAAGATTCTCTCAGAATTTTCTGACCGATCAGGATATTGCCGTCAAAATAGTTGGCTTTCTTGATCTCAATAAAAATGATGTGGTCTTCGAGATTGGTCCCGGTCGCGGAATCTTAACCGAATTGATTGCCGCAACGGGGGCGAGGCTTGTGGCCTTTGAAATCGACCGCGATCTGATTGAGAGTCTCTCGGGAAAATTCGCCGGATATGAAAATGTCTTGATTGTCAATCAGGATTTTCTGAAAGTTTCCCCTTCAGAATATCATGACGGTGCTTTCAAATTAATCGGCAATATCCCTTATGATATAACGTCACCGGTGATTGGCTGGATGATGCAATATCATCAACTTATCGGGCGGGCGGTTATTACGGCCCAGAGAGAGCTGGCGGAAAGGATTGCCGCGGGCCCGGGAGGAAAGGGGTGGGCGCCGATTTCGATATTCAGTCAGTGCCATTTCGAAATTCGAAAAGTAATGACCATATCGCCCAAGTCGTTTTTTCCGCCACCCAAGATTGTATCGGCGACACTTCTTTTTGAGCCCAGACAAGATAAACCCCGGGTTGAGCACTGGGATTACTTTGAGAGAACGGTCCGGGCGGCATTTCAGCAGCGGCGCAAGCTTCTGGCAAATAATCTGGTCAGGATGGGCGGTCCGGTTAAAGCGGATATAGTGCAGATTTTGTCGGAAATGGGGCTGGCTGAAAATGTTCGCGCCGAACAGGTGACCATTGAAGAATTCATCCAAATCGGCGACCGTATTCGGGCAGTAAATATATCTTGAAGGAAATATTTAAAAACTATAAATTCCGGCAAAAACCCGGGAAGAGTATATGTCCATATTATCCATTAAAGTTGACTACGTAGCTGCTCTGCGAGAGCTGAAGCGGCTCAAGGAACCTGATCCGGCCCAGATGGCAGTGCTGGCGGAGGTGGCCGGGGCGGATGGAATCAGTTGTCATCTGCGGGAGGATCGCCGCCATATCCGCGACCGTGACCTGTATCTTTTAAAAGAGATGGTCAAAACCAAGCTCACCCTGCAAATGGCGCCGACCGATGACCTCATAGAAAGAGCGGTGGAAGTCAAACCCTGGATGGTGACCCTGATGCCTTTTACCAGCGAGAATCTTTTGGTTAACAATGGCGTCGATCTCGATGCCAATCGCGACCTCTATGCCGAGACGGCAGCGGCCCTGAAAGCCTCGGGGATCAATATCTGCTATTTTATCGATCCGGAGATTGATGCGGTGAAGGAGGCGGCACGGGCCAAGGTGGACGCGATCGAATTGAATGCCTATAAATACACCAGCGCCGAAACGATCGAGGCGGCCGAAGATGAATTGGACAAGTTGGAGAAAATGGCTCAGCTGGCGACGAAGCTTAATCTCATGGTTGACTGCGGCAACGGCCTCAACTATAAAAATATCCGTCCGCTGGTGGATCTGGGATTGTTCGAGGAGTTTACGGTCGGGTATGCGGTAGTCTGCCGCGCGACCCTGGTCGGTATCGACCGGGCGGTACGAGAATTGGGCAACATTGTCCATATCACGGTGGAAAAACCCTGACAACAGTCTGATTTGGCACTCTCACAGGAGTTTATAGGGATTGGATGGATTCCATGCCGAGCATCGTCTTTTATGAGTGATAAGGATAATAATCCCGAGTACGAAACCATGGCCTTTACTTTCCCGGCGGGAGGAGCCCCGGAACGTATCGACCGCTATATCGGCCTTAACCCGGCTCTTAATATTACCCGCAATAAAGTCCAGAAATTAATCAAGGCGGGGCTGGTGACGGTTGACGGGCGGGTGGCTTTGCATCACCAGGTGCTTAAAGGCGGGGAGAAGGTGGTAATCATGATTCCGCCTGCTCCCGTGATCGATATTATCGCGGAAAAAATTCCTCTTGAGATTGTTTTTGAGGATCAGCACTTGCTGGTCATAAACAAGCCGGCCGGGATGGTGACACATCCGGCGGTGGGGAATTTTCAGGGGACGCTGGTCAATGCTTTGCTCAACTATTCGCAGAATCTTTCCACGATCGGCGGATTTGACCGCCCCGGAATCGTTCATCGGCTGGATAAAAACACCAGCGGCCTGATTCTGGTCGCCAAGAATGATGAAATCCATCTGGCCCTCCAGCAAGCGCTTCAGAAAAGAGAAATCAAGAAAACTTATTGGGCGCTGATCTGCGGCCACATGAAAGAAGAGAAAGGCATTATTGATTTGCCGGTGGGGCGCTCGTTCAAGGATCGCCGGAAAATGACGGTCACACGGCACAAGGGACGCGAAGCCCAGACAGAATATCAGCGGCACGAGCGTTTCCGACTTTACGATCTGCTGGAGATAAATCTTCTTACCGGGCGGACGCATCAGATACGGGTGCATCTTTCTCATCTGGGGCATCCGGTATTTGGCGACCCGGAATATGGGGGCCGTCAAAAGTGGCATCGGGGGATATTTTCGATTGACCTAAAGAATGCTCTGGAGGCGCTGGAGATAATGCCGCGCCAGGCGCTTCATGCCAAGAGTCTGCGTTTTGTTCATCCGGTAACCGGAAAGGCAATTTCTCTCGAATCGAAACTCCCTCAGGATTTCCAGAACCTGCTCGATTTTCTGGAAAAAGAGATAGATTCATCCCATTAGCCAAAAAATAAAGGCCTGCCGAATGGCAGGCCTTGCATAGTAAAGAATTTCATTCCGTAACAGGTTCGGTCAACTCGATATTGGTCACCGGCCCGAATTCATCGAGAGGTTTCTCAAAAGCATCAGGATTGCCCACAATGACAAAGGTCATCTGATTCGGTTTGAGATATTTTTGAGCAACGCTTTTGATATCGGCCAGAGTGATCCGGCGGAATTCATTCAAATAATCATTATAGAAATCAGGCGGAAGGCCGTCAAATTCAAGTGACATCAGGCGATTGATAATCTTTCCGGGGGTATCGAAGAGAAAGACCGAGCTGTTGATGACAGCATTACGCGCCCCCTCAAATTCCTCGGAAGTTACACCATCATTACGTATGTTATTGATTTCTTCCATGATGATGCTGGTGGCTGTGTAGGTTGAGGCGCTCTTGGTCTGGCATTCAGCATCAAAAACACCATAATCACGGGAATCGGTATTGAAATTGGAACTGGCATGATAAGCCAGCCCTTCATCGGAACGAACGCGCGAGGTTATCCGGGAAGTAAACGAGCCGCCGCCCAGAATATAATTGAGCAACCTTACGGCGTATCGGTCGGGATTATTCCTTTTGATGCCGAGCTGCCCGATCATGATACTGCTCTGATTGAGATCTTTCCGAATTTGATATACGCCAGGGTGATATTTGAATTCCACCTCCGGCGGCGCAGGGAGAGCGGTAATGGCTTGCGGCCAATCGGCGAGCAGCGCTCTCAATTTGGCAAGAATCTCGGTTTTGCTAAAGTCACCATATATCCCAATCATGATATTATTGGGAGTAAAGAACCGCCGGTGATAATCAGCCAGTTCCTGGGCGGTAATATTCTTAACCGAGGCCCATTCCAACACACGTCCGCTCGGATAATCACCATAGAGCATATTGTAGAAATACCGATTAACGATGGAGCCGGGACTGTCGTTCCTTCTCTTGATATTGTTTTTGATATCAATTTTGGCCAGATCGAGTTTATCCTGAGGGAAGGCAGGATTACGAAGGAGGTCTACGAACAGTTTCAATCCCAGATCGGCATCTTTGGAGAGAACGCTGAGAGAGACGGTGCCTTTCTCGCCGCCGATATTTGCCTCCAGATTGCCGCCGATATATTCCATGAGCATGCTCAGCGAATCACCGGTAATGGTTTTGGTGCCGCCGGTTCGCATGACAGTGCCGACGAGGTCGGAGAGGCCGTCTTTTTCGGAAGCATCATAGACGGAACCGCAGCGGATCAAAGTCTGGATGTTGAATAGAGGGAGCTTGTGATTTTCGTAAAGGTAAATGACCAACCCATTATCCAGCGCCACCCGATCAACATCCACTCCGACCCGGGGAATGGTCAGGCTGATTTCCTCTTTGGTCAGGCTTTCGACTATTTTTGAGCCGGGGGATTTTGCGGTTTCGGTCTGGCCAAAAGCAACGCCGGCGGATATCAGGAACAGAGTCATTGCAAATATTATCGTCTTCATCTACCGATCTCCTTTTCAGCTCTTTTTGCCGGCGAATTAGATGTGGATTTGACAATATAGGCCACGGAACGATTTTTTTTGGTGAGGTACTTGTCGACTACCCGAATGATATCATCGGCGGTGACCTTTTTAAGAGCCTCGCGGTAATCGAGGAAATTGCGCCAGTCGCCGGTCATCGCCTCGCTTGATGAAATACGGAAAGCCAGCCCTCGATTTGATTCCAGCGAGCGGATAAAGGAAGCATCTTTCTGGTTGCGCACTTTTTCGAGTTCCCATTCGGAGACCTTTTCGGTTTTCAACCGGTCGATTTCGGCATAAACCGCTTCTTCTAGTTCGGCGGTCGTATGCTGACCGAACGGCGTCATGGTGCAGGTAAATGCAGAGGGAAGGCGTGTCTCATCCGAGGAAGCGGAAGCCGAGCCCAACTTCTTTTCTCTGATATTCTTATAAAATCGGCTGGTGCGGCCATCCGAAAGGATGTTGGCGGCCACTTCCAGAGCCGGCAGATCCGGGTGTCCGATCTGAGGGATCGGCCATCCCACATAAACCATCGGGTTGGCATCATATTCGATTTCCGTCCGCCGCTCACCTTTCTGCGGGGCATCACGAGTGACCACCGGAGGGGGCGCCGGCTGGGAGGGAATCTTACTGAAGTATTTATCGCAAATCTTGAAGAGCTGATTGGCATCGACATCGCCGACAATGACGGCCACGGCATTGGCCGGTGAGTAGTGCGATCTGAAATAGGCTTCGACATCCTCACGCATGACTGTCTGCAGGTCGCTCATCCATCCGACCACCGACCAGCAATATGGAGAAGCCCAGAACACAGTAGCACTCAGGGCCTCATCAAGAGAACGTCGGGGACTGTTTTCAGTGGTCAAACGTCTTTCCTCCATGACCACATCTCTTTCCGAGTAAAATTCCCGGAGCACCAGGTTGGCCAATCTATCCGATTCAAAGAAAGCCCATAATTCCAAACAATTCCTGGGAAGGGAAACATAATACTGGGTGCCGTCATTGCTGGTGGAGGCATTGAGGGAAGTTCCGCCTTCTTTTAGATATGTGTCCCAGAGTTCATCCTTGACGACATATTTTTTTTCGGTTGCCTGGAGGTTGGCCATTTCCTGTTTCAGTTCCTTCAGGCGGCCTGAATCCTGGGGATTGAGCGGACTCAGCAGTTTAACCTGTTCGGCTCTTAATAAATGCGCCAGAGAGTCAATTTTGGCCATGATAGGCACTTCCGCTTCATAATTGGTTGTGCCGATAATCTTAGTTCCCTTAAAAAGCATATGCTCGAGGAGATGGGAGCTGCCGGTGATTCCCGGATGTTCATCGACCGAACCGGTGTTGAAACGAATAATGGCCGAGAAAGTGGGAGCGGCATGATTCTCCAGAACGAGTATTCTCATTCCATTCGACAGGGTCTTCTTTTTGACATCCAACTGGATCTGTCCGGTCTGCGCCAGAGAGACCGTGGTCAGAATAAGCAGAAAACCGAGGAGCAGTATTGAAAGGCCTTTCATTATTTGATGTACTCCTAAGATTTGGGGGGGTTGTATTGTCGACCTGAGCAGTAAAACATAGGACTAATCTAACATATCCGATGTCTCCGGTCAAGGAATGGAACGGAAAAGTTGACCAATTGAGGCCAATTAAAGAAAGGCTGTCGCCATGATGCGAAAGCTCGTGGCCCCGGGCACCCGATGCCCTGCTTTAAAGGGCAAGGCTTGACTTTTGGAATGGATTTTTGTATAAAATATGTCTATTTTTGCGAGGCAAAAGGATTTTATCTTCTTTGGAGGATTGACATTGCGCGGAAACAAAGGACTAAATGATACTCTGCCCCGAGTTGCAATAATTTTGCTTATCGGTCTTATTTCCCATACCGCCGGGCTGGCCCAGACCCAGGAATCCTCTTTCAGCACCGTGGTGAAACCCGACCAATATGTTGTCGGGCCGGGGGATAGATTCCGGATTGATTTTTGGAGCGGCGCAACGCCGCCAATTGAAGTAATCGTGACACCCGAAGGATTTGTCCTGATGAGCTCGATCGGGCGGGTTGATGTCGGCAATCTGACTCTGTCCGAGGCTCGCCTTAAACTCAAGGGTGTTATTAGGCATTTCACCTCTGATACTGCCTACACCGTTACTCTAATCGGAGTAAGGCCGGTCAAGGTTCTTATATCTGAGGGGGTTCAGAAACCGGGTCTTTATGAAGGTTTTGTTTCGCAGAGGGTATCCGAGATAATTGAGAAAGCGGGGGGGTTGATTGATGGAGCCTCACGCCGCAACATCAAGCTTATGGGTGGGAGAAAGGTCTATAATGTGGATATTCTGCGGTATCAAAGGGTAGGCGATCTTGAAGCCGATCCTTATTTATATTGCGGACATAAAATAGCTATCCCGTTGATTACCGATTCCTCGAGTTTTGTGCAGTTATCGGGTGAGGTGGTGAGTCCGGGAGGTTTTGAATTCCGAGAGGGAGATAATCTGGGGACGATGATTGATCTCGGCCTGGGTCTG
>JAPLUR010000057.1 GCA_026397505.1 Candidatus Zixiibacteriota bacterium | reverse complement strand
TGCACCATGCCGCAAGCAAAAATCACCCATAATCAGGCCTCAATCCGCACATCGCGCAGTCTGCTGCTGCCTTTGCTGCTGATTCTATGCTTTGCCGCACCCATCTTCGGCGAAAAAATATTCCGGGTCAACTGGGGCGTTAATCAACTTGCCTATCTTCCCATTGGACTGCACTACCTCTGGATTTTGCTGGCCGCGGCTCTGATTGGGTTGATTATGGCGCGGCCGGGCAGGCAGTACCTGGGTGATTTGCTGATAAAATATCTCTGGGGCGACAAGAAGCGCTGGGGGAGGATTATTATTCCCGCGGCTCTGGTGCTTCTTTTTCTGGCTTTCCGTTTTGAGGCGCATCTCTACGGCAACGGTTATATGCGAGTCGGCAATCTGGCCCAGAAAACAAAACCAATCTTCCGCTGGTTTGAATATGGCAGCACCCTTATACCATATTTTTTCTGCCATATCATACAACTGGTCGGTGTGGTCAAAGAAAGCGCCGCTTTCTGGAGTTATCAGATAATATCCATACTTTCCGGCGTTCTTTTCTGGGTCCTTACCCTGAGAATTTCGGAGCATATCACCGCCGATAATAAACAGCGTCTCATTTTTCTCGGCATGATTCTTTTTAGCGGCTTGAGTCTTTTCTTCTTCGGTATGGTCGAAAATGCTCCAATATTGCTGCCGGCATCGGCACTGTTTGTCCTTCTTCTTTTGAAATCTCATCAGGCCCCCGCCGCAAAGAATCTTTTCTATCTCTGGGGAGTCCTGTGCCTGGGAGCGTTTCTGGATGTGACCTTTCTGGCGGCTTTTCCGGCCGCGATTTATGCCACTGTCCATTTTGTGCTTAAGAGGAATCCTCGCGCCGGATTTTTCGCCCTGACAGCGGCTGTTCTTGCCACAGTAATCGGTACCGCTGTCCTGTACATCCTTGCCGCCGGTGATATTGCTATCGAAAATAGAATCCTTCTCCTGAGCGGCAAATCACCGGAACTTGATTATTCCCTGTTCAGCAAACATCATCTGACCGATATATTGAATCTTCTCTTCCTCTTGATTCCCTTATTCCCAATATTCATTTTCTTTATCGCCTCCGGATGGAAGGAGCTGCGTAAAAATCGCGAATTTCTTTCTCTGGCTCTTCTGACCGCCGGGCAATTAATACTCCTTCTTACGTTTGATCCCAGGAACGGCATGGCGCGCGATATAAATCTCTATGCCTTCCCGCTGTTGGGGCTGGTTTTCTGGGGGGCTTATGCCTCTGCGAAAAATCCGGTCATGCAATCTATATCGCAGAAAATCACCTCCCGCCTGATTCCGGCGGCGCTGCTGCTTGTCATCCCTGCTTTCATAGTGCATCTGGGTCCGGAAAAAACAGCGGCCTATCTTGATCACTACCTTACCCAAAATGAAGGCAAATATGAATCGGCCCTCTACGCCTTTCGGGATTATTATTATGTGGCCAAGAATTTCACCGAGGCCGATCGCCGCGAGCAATCGATCACCGGCAAGGTCAAAAGCGCGCTGGAATCACAGCTGGTCAATGACCTCTATTTCCGCGAGAGGGTCGATGATGCTTTCGCCTACGCCAATCGTCTGGTCGAGCGCGACCCTTACAATGCCACCTATCGCATGCAGCGCGCCAATCTCCTCCGGCATTTTAAAAAATTCGCCGAGGCCGAAAATGAATATAAGACGGCTCTGATTCTGGATCCCTACCGGACCGACCTTCACCATTTTCTGGCCGAATTATATCGGGATATGAAACGAGAAGAGGACTGCTACCGGATCCTTATAAAAGCCGCTGCGTTTGACCCAAAGAGCTCACTCATTCTGATCGACCTGGCCGGTTACTATTTCCGCTCCGGCTCCTATGCGGCGGCCGACAGCCTGGCCGATCTGGCGATGGCCATGGATCCTGAAAAACCATACCCCTATTTATATAAGGGATTGGTGGCCGATCGAAGAGGCGCCCTGCCAACGGCCTATGATTTCTACGGCAAATTTGTAAAGAACGGCGAGGGACTTCCCGAACTCGCCCAGGTGCGCAAGAGAATGAATGAGATTTTTCTTAAGATGAGCGATACCACCCTGAATCGCTGATACTATTGCTTCAATATCATATAATCCGATTTCGCGGGCAGTACTTTCCCTAAAAGGTTGATATCAAAATATGCCGTGAATTTATTCCGGGTGCTGTCATAATAGGCCGGATCGGGCGCGAAGTCGTAGACATATTTGGCCTTCAGTTGATTGGTGGCATAATCATACAAGCCTATCTCGTTTTTATCCAGCTTGAGACCATAGCGATACCCCAGAAAAGGACGAGTTTGCCTGTACTGCTCATAGAAAATCGACGAGAGCTTATCTTTGAGCTCGGGAATCTGATTAAAAAGGACATTTATATCAACCCGCTCATCTCCGGAGGCGGTGCATTCTATCTTCAGCCACTTGTTCGACTTCGAGAGCACAACCCCGCTGTCGCTGATAAGGACCTTGTCGGTGGCCACATCTCCCGGAAATATTCGCCCCGTGGCACCCTTGCGCGAGCCCAAATATTTCTTAAAATCATCCATCAGCTCAGTCCAATTTTTACCGGCAAAACCGGTAACCAATTGTTTGACACTATCCGGCTTGAGCCTGGAGACAAAGGTATAATTTCCGGAAAGATTCTTGTACAGGGCAAAGAACTTTTCATTGCCCAGAGTGGTGCAAAGATAGTCGGCCAGACAGGCGGTGACGGGAAAAGCGATATCGGCACTGGGTGAGGAGGCATTTTCGCTTTCAAGCAGGACCGAATCGATTTCGGTGATGCCGTTATCCAGAATATATTTGCCGAAATCAATCATGACATCAGGCGCCCGCTGCCATCGCCCGCCCAGATAGACGGCCGTCCCCTCCTGCATGAAAGGAACGGTAAAAATGGGCAGGTTTTGCAGTTTGAAATTGACCAAAAGATGGGCCACCTCATGATAATGGGGGAAAATAGAGGTGATTATGGCGTCGGCCCCGAGATCATAATACCCCTTGCCGATCCGGCCCGACAAAGTCCCCACCTGACCCTCTCCCTGACAAAAATAGTAATCGATTTTTTGAGTCGCCAGCAGACTTAAGCGCTCCGGAGTGATACCGATTTTTCGGCCCGTGCTATCGACAAAATCATCGAGCGACTGAATCGCAATCGGATTGCTGCTGCTGGCCATATCGGGATTGATATGAAACCGAAAATATTTTGATTCTGATACCGGCCAACTCCCGGAGTAATAATCCTGGGGATAAATCAACCAGTAATCCTTGCCGATTTTTTGCAGATGGTAAAAGTAATCGAAAGAGGTGTCGGCCACCCGGGCGGCTATTTTCAGTCTGATAACCCCGCTGTCGATTACCGCGACTGATTGTATGCCCGGGTTGAGATTCCCCCGGGAGCGTTCAAAATCAAAAATGACCGGCGAGTTGCAGTCCGCCTTGATAATGATGTTGTCATAATTAATACCCAGTCGAGTGGCCCGTGCCAGGGCGCGCGGCTCCCAGATTCCCAGGGCTGATTCAACATTACCCGTCGCAAGCAGGTCGAAATAATAGCTCAGAGTTTCATAGGCGGCGTTATCTTTCGGCTGCGGTTGGGCGAAACTGGGAATGGCTGAAAACAAAAGAATTCCCGTCAATAGGGCAAATTGGAAAATATGTCTCCCGGTCATGGCTGTGAACTCCCGATAAGGTTAACAATCCTTAATAATATACAATTTCAGCGGGCAAAAATCAATTCCGGACAAAAAAAATGGCTCATCCTCTCTGATAAGGATGAGCCATAAGAAGGTTTAATCCTCTCAAAAAGCCAGGGCGGCTGAAAATCTATGAACCGCATCGAGTCGGCCAAAATCGACCCAGGCATAATCAAAGACCAGGTCGGTTCCCTCAGTCAGTTGGGTGCGGAAACCGGCTCCCAAACCCAGACCCTCTTCGGCATAGTTGAATTTGTAGCCACCGCGGAGAAAATACTTGTCTTTCCAGTTGAATTCGGCTCCAAGCGAGCCCTGCTGCGTATTGTCGTTGGGGTGCTTGGCCTCAACCGCCAGCATCAGCTTGGCATCGGCTCCAAAATTCAGGTCATAAGCCATCCCCACTCGGAAGGTCAGCGGCAGATCGTATGGATCGACCTTGAGACGGCTGTTAAACGGATCATGATTCGGATTCGACTGATCCGGATCATAGGAAACATCAAGATCGGGACCGTCGAATTTCATTTCCGGTCCCATGTTCGAGATATTCATGCCGATCCGAAGCGAGCGATATCCGGTGCGGAGAAGGGTGCCGAAATCGAAAGCAAAGCCGGCCGCCCGTTCCCGATAGATTTTCTCGCCCAGATATTTTAAACTGGCCCCGAACGAAAACTGTGTGGTCAGTTCGCGAGCGAAACTCAACTGAAAGGCATAGGAGGAGGCCGAATACTTGAAGCCGGTTCCTTCCGGCTCCTCGACCGTGGTTATCTCCTGATCCCCCATGGAAAGGACCGTGACCGAAGCGCCAAAAATGCCGAGATTCTCAAACCGCCGCGCATAAGCGACATAATTGAGATTGATATCGGTCAGGTAATTCACATAAGTCAGGGCCAGCTGGCTCTGGTCAATTCCGGTCAGACCGGCCGGATTCCAGTACATCGAATAGATATCATTGACCGCGGCAACACTGGCCTCACCCAGGCCCTGATAGCGGGCTCCCACCCCGACCTTAAGAAACTGAGCACCGGCGGTTCCGGATTTAGAGAATTCGCCGGCCATAGCTGATCCGCACAGAAGAGCACCGATCAGGATAATTATGATTTTCTTAATCATGGCGTTTTCTCCTATTTAATCACAGCGAACCGGCCGGTCCGGTTGCCATACTTTGATTCAACTCTAAACAGATACACTCCGGGCGAAATATCCAGGCCATCCTCGGAGAGCATATTCCAATCAGTGGCTCCCGTCCCGTCGGTATGATCCAGGGTTTTAACCAGGTCGCCGGACAGGGTGTAAACACGGATAGTACATTTATCCGGCAGATGCGTGAACTGAAGTTTTCGTTCGTACTTGCTGGACTCCCAGGCGGCATGAACGATATATGGATCGGGCACCGCTCTGATCTTATTTAAACTCGAACGCGCCGAGGTGGCGTTGATTCCATCGGTCCTGAAAGCAAAAGCATCTTCCGGCCCGTTGACCGGCGCCCCCTCCACCGTGAAAACATCACCGGGCGCGAAAGCCGTATCATTTATGCCAAACCGGAAAAACCAGGCATGGTTGTAGGGGAAAGCTTCCGGATGTGCATTGCTGTCGTAGGGTGCGTCAACAATTGAGATATAATCGCGTTCGGCCGGTTCCCAGACCTGGTCGAAATCCTGATCATAAATTTCCGCCACAACCTGATATCCCAGAGTCTTGTTCCAGACCTGGAATGGCAGCGGCACGGGGGTCACATCATCCCAAAACCAGTATCCTTCCGACCCGTCTGAGGTGAAGCGAAATTCATAGGTGCTGCGAAAGTGCTTATCCGAGCCACGCGGGAACCCCAGAGCATCGCCGGCCGGTCCGTATGTGTATCCCAGATGAAGGGTGGTATCTCCGGCCGTGGCAAATGCTGTCTGCCCCCAGGAGCGGGGCATTCTTTCGCCGTTGCGCACCACCACCTGCAGGCCGTTGGCGATCTCGTAAAGCTTGATATCGCCGTCCTGGACAGTTTGATCTTTCAGCGTCGTATCGCCGGTGGTAATATCAATCAGGTGCCAGTATGTCTGCTCGTCGGTTTCCGAGAAGGCGACCCGATACTCTTCACCCGGCACCCACGAGCCGTCGAAAAGAATCGGGCTGACAGCGCCATCGGACGGTTTCTCGATTCCGTTGTACTCATGTCGGATCGTGGTCAAAATATTGTAGGAGCCGGCCGGATCGCTGCGCGGGAATACTCTGACCACATTTGGGTCGCTTCCCGGTCTGCCGAAACCGTTCTGAAGGGGACCAATCGGGACGGTCGGATCACCGGCGTCATAGGCCACCAGACAATACCAGTATTCCATCCCGTTGATAAGATTACTGTCGATAAAAGTGTGCATGATCGGATCGCCGTAATTTTCCACCTGGCAGGCGGTTATCGGCATGTAATCATTCTTGAGACAGGAACCGCTGACCTCGGCCTCAAAACCCCAGGTATAACCGCGGTTGGTTGAGCGATACAGTTTATAGCCGCGAAAATCGTGATTCCCGGTCAGCGGATCGATATCAACTTCGGCGGTATCGTTCCAGCTCAGATTGACTTTCTTGTCGCCGACCCGGGCCTTCAATGTCGGAGCGTAGGGGGGCTGCGGGCCGACGAAATGGTTGTCATACAGAGTCTGGGCCGTGGCGGCATTATCGTAAAATTCGTTCAGGTCCTGCCCCGCCACTATGGCATAGACCACCCGGATCGTTTTCCCGGCGGTCAGGTTAATGCCTCTTGTGCACTGCAGGTAGTACTGGTCGGTCGGCGGCAGGGTGGTATCAAATTGCGTCGCGTTTATATAGGCATACCGTTCCGGATCGGAATCGGGAAGATATTCCCATTGCCCCGTCCTGAAAGCGGTCATGCCGATACCGTCCGGCGTCTCCAGATATTTGGTCCCCATGATTCCCGTTCTGACCAGCGGTCCCCAGCCGGGATCATACCCGTCCTCATCGTAAGTCCAGGCAAGATTCTCGGAGCCGTCGGAGGCAACCAGATCTCCCAGGCGGCCGTTTTCGCCGGTACCGTCGGGTCCGCCGACATCAAAGTCGCAATAGACGGCCATGGCGAAGTCGGGATAATCGACCCCGGAAACGTTGGTGATTTCCAGAACGACAAAGAGGATATTTTCATTATAGCAATAATTCCACTGATAAATTGACTGAGTCATCTGCAGGCCGAGGCCGGTAGGAGCCACCCCGTCCTCAAAGCGGTAGATTGACTGCTGCAGCGAGGTCGGGCCGGCCGGATGAAAGGTCGAATCAAATTTCGAATAATTAAGATTGTAAATCCAGTTGGCGCTGTCGGGATTCCAGACACGCCATCCCTGAGCAGGATTCCCCAACCCCGCCCCGATCGTGTCCAGAGCGGAGAAATCAAATGAGGAAGAATCGGTTGAAAGGCGAATATTGTAGGTGCTGGTACCGGATACCAGTGAGGGAATGGGCCGGAAATCCTCGTCGGTAAAAACCACTTCCGTATCGCCCGACGGCGTCACTGCCCCCATCCAATACTTCATTTCCCCAATATAGCTGTGTCCCGAATTCTTCGGCCATTCTCCCGCGGGAAGCCCGTAGAACTCATAACCGCCAATATAACCCCAGTTGTCCACGGTGGTTCTGATATTCCCTTTGTCATGAATTATCTGTTTTATCATTTCCGGAGACGGCGCCGCCGTCTTCATCGGCCGGGCAAAAGCGTCGCCGGCAAAAACGATCATCAGAACCAGGAGAAATAACAAAGAATATCTTATCATTTTGTACCTTCTATTCATATTCTGACCTCTTAGAAATTGAATTCCAACCCTAATCTGATGGTCCGTGGAGCAGAGTAATTCTGTGGGTCTCTGGCCAACAATCTATAAAATCTATTTACATCTTCGGCGGTGTAAGGTCCGGAGCCGTCCGGATCGGCGGTCAATTCGAAGCGACGCCCATCCTCATCCGGCCGTCCGGTGTTGCTGTAGACATCAATAATATTGCGCCGGTCGAACAGATTCTCCACTTCAATGAAGAAGGAGAAAAAGTCATTATTCTTCGATACGTAGAAGTCCTTGTTGAATCGCAAATCGACCGAATAATTGGCCGGCAGGCGGCCCTCATTAATGCCTCCCATCCGGTTCCCCAAATTATCGGTCACCGTATATGGCAGACCGGAGCCGTAATGACCGACCATATTAATTCCCCAGGCGCTCGGGATGCTCATGCCGAGAAACCGCCCGCGCCACTCCCGAGAGACCCGGTAATCGACATTCAGAGTCAGGGTATGGCGCTGGTCGAAGGAAAGCGGGTATTCTTTCACCGGCTTGACCGAATCATTGGGATTGGTGATATAATTGTAATAACCGTCCCAGGCCGATGACGAATTCCCTTTGGCGATCAGATAGCTGTAAACGAGCGAACCCGACAGGCTGCCGCGGGCTACTTTTTCGAGCGTTACATCAACACCCTTGGCCGAGGCATAATCTTCATTGACAAACTGGGTCACCGGGCTGACACCGTTCAGGCCGATTTCCTTTGTCGCCACCAGGTTCTTAATATCCTTATAATAGGTGGTGATATCGAGCCGCAAGTCCTGACTTATCATCTGATTCAAACCCAGTTCATAGGCAATCGTTTTTTCGGCTTTCAGCATCGGATTACCCACAATCGGGTAGCCGCTGTTCAGATTCGCCTGCAGGTTGGTGTACATCGAGGTGTAGTTGGGCACCTGGAAAAAATAACCGTAGTTGAACCGGATGACCGAGTTGTCCGAAATCGGATGCGAAATTCCCAACCGCGGCGAAATCTGCGACTGGCTGTTGGAACGATCTTTCGGGTAATGAACGGTATCAAGGACGTTGGGCCAATAGTCCACCTGTGAACTCAGGTAATCCCACCTCAGACCGGCGTTGACCACCATGTCTTTCAGTTCCAGTTTGTCCTGCAAATAAATGGTGGCATAATTGGGGGAGTGGCTGTATTTCTCGCCATACGGCTGCTGGTTGTAAAACTGCTTGAAATCCCAGAACAGGTCGTAGCGGCGGAACTCACCGCCGACACGTATTTCGTTGCGCTTGTTGACCTGACTGGTCAGGCTGGCGGAAACAGCATCATATTCGGTCGAACGTTCTCGGTAGGTCGGGTCGAAATCGTTGCCGTCCGTAAAGCCGGTATTGAAATAATCCAGGGAATACTGATAATTGCTGTCATGAATGGTTCCATTATAGACGCCATTGGCATCCTCGGAATAGCCCGGCCATTCATTCCAGTATTTATCGAAGAGATGCTCCGGCGCCCGCTTGTAGTCGGTATAAAAATGGTTGTAGGTGAATCCGAGGATGGTTTTCTGATCCACATTATAATTACCTTTCAATCCGTAGAGATAGGCCTTTGATTTGGCGATTCCCAGCCCATCGAGGTTGAAATCATAGGACCGGTCATTGACATCCCGATGCACATAAACCTGGTTGAAACTCCTGTTATAACTGCCGGTGGCGGTCAGTTTGAAATTGGGCGACGGCTGATAATTGAATTTGGCCGTCTGGGTGAACTGCTCGCTTTCATTATGAGGCAAATAACCGTCATTATGCAGATACTCTCCAGCCATCGAGAAAATGGCCCGATTGGAAGAGAAAAGCGGCACCGGGCCGGATAATTCGTATCCAACCGCATCATTTCCGTTTCGTTTCAGGCGTTTGAACTCCCCGGTGGTAATATCAAACGGGGAAGTGGCGCCGTCATATATTTTCAGCCGGCCGTGGAGGGTGCGTGAACCCTCTTTGCTGACGGCATTCACGATACCGGAAAGAGCCTCGCCGTATTCGGCCGGAAAACCGCCCAGGGTCAGGTTGATTTCCTCCAGCGCCTCGGGCATTATCCTGATACCGGCCAGACCCACGAAGGGATCCTGAATTGAGAACCCATCATAATAATATGATATGGTTCCGGCCCGTCCACCGCGCACGTGAAGCGAATTGTCGCGGTCAACGACCGTTCCCGCCATATTGGCCAGAACATTCTGGACCGTCAGGGAATTGGGAACGTACGACAGTTGATCCGAAGTCAGAGTCGACCGTGAGGCGGTCAGGTCTTTCTGCACCGGGGGACGCTCGGCATATACTTTCACCTGCCGGGCCAGCGGAATCTCCACCTGGTCGATATTGAAGTCAACCGGGGTGGTTAAATCCAGCAGAACTCTCACATTTTCCTTGACCACGGACTGATACCCGATTACGGAAACGGAGATATTATAGGCGCCGGCGGGAAGATTGATTACGAAAAACTCTCCGTCGGCATCAGTCTGAGTGACAAGATCGGTGCCGACGACACGAATGGTAGCACCGGGGATTGGTTCCCCGGAGGTTTTGTTTTCAACGATTCCGGCAATTTTACCGGTCGTTCCGGCCATCAGAAGCAAAGGCAATCCAATCAAAGCGGCTATGACCGAGACTGATATTGTTTTTTTCCTAGAGTTACTCAAGGTGGATCCTCCGTTCAATCGTTTCTGGAGCCGACAAATAGAATCTATTATTTATTTTAATAGGCATTTTATTCTTCAGGCATTGATTCAGCCATTATAGAATTTCACGTCTCTTAAAATCTTATCGACTGTTCCGTTTCTTACTTTACTATTCCCCCGGTCAAAATTTGCGGCCTGATAATGACACAAAACTGAAGCTTTGACGTCATCCCGGATTTTTGGGCGGGATGGTCAAGTTTTTCATGCATCCGCCCGATAACCTGATTGATATTTATGCCTCGAACAGGGATGGGAGATGATGAACAACATTGGTTTTGACAAATTTCCGGCGTTTTCGGGAGCATAAGGCAGGGATGATTCTTAACAGGAAAGTTATATCTTTCATGGGAACCGCCCTCATTCTTATGATGACAGGCGGATTCTCTGGTACTGCGCGGGCTCAAGATATAAAGCTGGCAATCGTTTATTCCGACAGCCTCGAATCGACCCTTCGCACTATCAGGGGTATAAAGAGCGCTATCACTCTCCAATATGCCACCACGGCATTCGATGAGTATCTTCTATCCTCAAATGCCGCCGTCGCCGAAAAGAATATTGAGGCCATCGCGGAATCAAAGCCACGGCTGATTCTGACTATTGGAACTTTCGCCACCCAGGCCGTTTCGGAAAAAATCAAAGACAGGCCGATTATCTTCTCGGCCGTTCTCAATCCCGAAACCTCCGGATTCGTAAAATCGCTGAATAGTCCCGGTGGCAATATTACCGGAGCTTCTCTGGACATCCCGCCCGACATCCAATTCAATTACTTTAAAAGAGTAATCAAAGAACTGAAAGAAATCGGCGTCCTGTACACACGTGAAACCGAGAATTTAATACCTCCGGCCAAAGCGGTGGCGCAGGCGCTGGGACTCGAACTGACAGCCATAAAAATTGAATCGGAAAAAGAAATTCCCGAGGCTCTCGAGAAACTCAGCGGCCTGGTAGACGGGATTTGGTCGGTAGCTGATGGCCAAATCTTCTCGCCTTCTTCCACCCGATTTATCCTTCTCAACACCCTTCGGAAGGGAAAACCATTTATGGGTTTTTCCCGCAATCTGGTGGAATCGGGAGCGCTGTTTGCCCTGGATTATGACTATAAAGATATCGGCCGTCAGGCCGGGAAAATCGCTCTCGAGGTGCTCTCGGGCAAGCCTCCCTCGGCAATTCCGGTGGCTGTCCCCGGCATCATCTGGTTCCATTATAATGAAAAAACGGCCAAGCATATAAGCGTGGTCATTCCCGATGACCTCGCCTCTGTGGCCAAGGAGGTTTACCGATGAGTCTCCTTGGTTCACTGGGCAGATTCGCCTTGCGCGAAAAATTCGTGGCGCTGGTCTCCATCGTCCTGATCGCCAGTATGCTTATTATCAGTGGCTACCTGATCAAGCGCCAGAATGAAATCTATCACCAGGAGGTGCAGAAGCGGGGTGAAGCCCTGGTCGCCAATCTTGCCTATAACGCCGAATATGGCGTCATTCTGGAATCGAAACCGGAACTGAAAGACCTGATCGAAGGGGTGGCTCTTACTGATGACATTATATATGTTATCATAACCGGCAGCAACGGCAATGTTCTGGCCGAAACCGGTATTGATCTGCGGTCGGCGGCAAAGGGCATCGCCAAATCCGAGAAAGATCAGAAACAGATCTCCGGCAATTTCAGCCAATCATATCTCGAGGCGACCGATGGAACCGAATTTGTGGAACTGCGATATCCGGTGGAAACCCGGCGTCAGTCGATTTCCAAAGAGAATCTCGGAACCGTCAGCGGGCTGTCCGGTGATAAGAATTCAAATGTGGAGATTATCGGTGAGGTTCGGGTCGGGCTGTCTCTGGATAATCTTAATAAGGAGATTACCAAATCCCAGACGGCCGCCATTCTTCTGACTCTGATGGTGGTTCTCTCGGCCATCATTATTACGACCGCGTTCATGCGTATTATCACCCGGCCGATTGAATCCCTGGTTGAGGTCACGGATCAGATTTCCAAGGGAGATCTGAGCAAGACCGTGGATGTCAATTGCAAAGACGAGTTCGGGCATCTGGCGGAATCGTTCAACCGCATGATTGAATCGCTCAAGAAGTCCCAGGAGGAAATCGAGGAATATAACCGGACACTGGAAGAGAAAATCATCGAGCGCACCAGCGAGCTGGAAGATGCTCAGGCACAGCTTATCCAATCTGAAAAAATGGCCGCGATTGGGCAGCTGGCGGCCGGCGTTGCTCACGAATTGAACAATCCTCTGGGCGGCATTCTGGGTTATGCCCAATTCGCGCTGGAAAAGATTGAATCGCGCAATCTGGAGCAACTGACGGCGAAAGATATGGAAGCCTACAAGCGGTATCTGAGAGACATAGAAACCCAGTCCCGGCGTTGCAAAGCGATTGTGCAGAACCTCCTGAAATTCTCGAGAACGTCGCAAATTGTCGAATTTCAGGAGATCGATCTCAACCAGACCATTGAGGAGACTCTCACCTTTATAGATCATCAGCTAATGATGCACCAGATCTCCCTTAAAAAAATATTCGACAAGAACTTACCCAAAATGCAGGGGAATCCGGGCCAGCTGCAACAGGTGTTCACCAACATTATTATCAATGCCATGCATGCCTCCCAGCCCGGTTCGGAAATCACCCTCTCGACCCGTTTCCTGCCGGCCCTTGGTGAATTCCCCGGAGCGGTCGAAATTGCCGTTGCCGACCAAGGAGTTGGAATCAGCGAAGAAAACCTCAAGAAGATTTTCGAGCCGTTCTTTACCACCAAAGAAGTTGGCAAAGGAACCGGGCTCGGCCTTTCGGTCAGCTACGGCATCGTGAAAGAACATGGCGGGGAAATCAAGTTCAAATCCAAATGCGGCGAAGGAACCACCTTTACCGTAATTTTACCTCTTGAGAAAAAGCCGGTTTCGGTCGAAAAGATATATAACGTGTAAAGGTTTTTATAATGCTCACAGAAGGTATGGAAAATGCCACGGCCAGAAGCGTCCTGGTGGTGGATGATGAAGAAGTCATGCGGGAGTTCCTGTTTGACGTTCTGGAGGATTTTGCGGTAGAGAAGGCATCGGACGGCGATGAGGCTATTGCCAGGTTGAAAGAAAAGCAGTTTGATTTGATCATCACTGATATGAAGATGCCTCGTGTTTCAGGGGAGGAAGTGGTCAAATTTGCCAGGGAAACTTATCCCGATGCCAAAATCATAATAATCTCCGGATACTCCAGTCTCTCCTCAGTGGGCAATGCCTTGGGATACGGAGTCTGCGCCTTCCTTTCCAAACCATTTACCATAAAACAGCTTCGTCTTGAAGTGGAAAAGTCGCTGTCCCAGAAAATCGAGAAAAAATCCGGCACGCCGGGAGGACAACATGGATGAGAAAATTCTAATTGTCGATGATACGCCCGTGATACGGCAGTTTCTGATTGATGTTATGACCGATCTCGGCTTTGCCGTCCATACCGCCGAAAACGGCCGGTTGGGATTAGACCTGGTACTCCAGAATGATTATGCCCTTATCATCTGTGATGTCCATATGCCGGTGATGAACGGCCTGCAAACCGTCCTGGAGATAAAGAAAATAAAACCGGAAATCCCAATTATAATGACTGATTCTTTTCCCGATAAGGAAGCTGAAGAGGCGGCTCAGGCGGGGGCGATTCGTTGTCTGACCAAACCTTTCGACCTCATGGATCTGAAATCGACGGTTGACAACATTATTAAACGCAAGGAAATTCCGACAAGGTGACCGAAACGCCGCAGATTGAAGGACGAGCGGTTAAAATCCTCGTGGTTGATGACGAGGATATTGTGCTTTCGCTCGTACGGGACGCTTTGGAGGATGGCGGGTATCTGATTGAGTTGGCCAATAGCGGGACCGCCGCCCTCGACAAAGCCCAGCACGAGTATTTTGATTTCATTCTCACCGATATAAGAATGCCGGAATACGACGGCATCGAATTGGTAAAGAAGATCCGCGAATTGAATCCCTCCATCGGCGTCATTTTCATGACCGGCTACGCCAACCTGAACAGCGCCAAGGATGCCATAAAAGAAGGGGCTTTTGATTATATCATGAAGCCCTTCGAATTGAACGAAATCCGTCAGGCCGTCCGTAATGCCGTCAAAAAGAAGCAGAAAGATGCCGAAAAAACCCTGACCAACGAATTGAACCGCCTTTCCGATCTCAACCAGTTGATGTATACCGTGGGCGACCGCAAATCGCTCATGCGCCTGTCACTCGGATTTGCCCTTATGCAGGGGAAAGCGCAAAAAGGCTCGGTTGTTTTCAAAGATCGCGCCGATAATGAAATCGGCATCATCTCCAGCGGAAAGGCCGGCGAGAACCAGTTTGAAGAATCATCTGAAATATGCAAACGAGACTACTTTGCTTTCGACAGTGATTTATTCAACGCGCCATTTATCACAGGAAAACTTGAGGAGCATCCCTGCTTCAAAGAATTCAAAGACCCCCGGATGGCTTCTTTCCTGACTCCCCCCTGGTGTCGTCCCGGAGATCGCCTGGTCAACATTGCCTTAAAACGGGGCAGCAACCTTTATGGATTCCTCATTCTGGGTTTTTCCGAGGATTCCGAGATGCTTCAGGGAAGCGACCTTAAGCTTCTGTCGATTACGGCCAATCAGATTGCCATCTCTATGGAAAATATTATCCTTCTCGAGGAAACCCGCTCCGCCTATGCCCACCTTCGCGACCTGCAGGAACAGACCATTCAATTGGAAAAAATGGCCGTCAAGGGCCAGATGTCGGCCGAAATCGGCCACGAATTAAATAATTTCCTGGGTGTCGTGACCGGCAATGTCTCTCTCCTGGAGCATCACCTCAATCAGGGAAATTATCAGGAGCTCGATAAATATATTAGCGCCATAAAAAGCAATCTGGATAATATTAAGAAGTTCACGGAAGGCCTGATGGATTTCTCCTCCATGGCGCCGAAACTCGAGCCGTGCGACATAACCGCGCTGGTAAGTGATGTCGCCGATTATCTTCAGGTGCAGAGAAATTTCCAGAACATCCGGATTGAGCTGGAGAAACCGGAACAGCCGGTATTCACAATTGCCGATACCGGCCAGATTCAGCAATTATTGTTTAATCTGCTGAATAATGCCGCCGAGGCGATCAAAGAGAAAAGCGGCGAGGCCACCGGCAGCGTCAAATTTATTCTCTCGTTCGATTCCGAAAATGAAGCCTATACCATAACCGTCGCCGACAACGGCGCCGGCATAGACCCGAATCTTCTGGAGAGAGCTTTCAAGCAAAGCTTTACCACCAAGCCGGATGGACACGGTTTCGGGCTTCTCGTCTGCCGGCGTATAATTGACAATCATAAGGCCAAACTCTATATCGATTCAACGGTCGGCGAGGGCACCACCATTTCCGTTCATTTCCCGATTCTGACTCCTCAGGCAAAACTCGAGACAGCCGCTTCATAATACACTCCCAAATATTCCAACGATCGGCGCTTTGCAGGAGTTTCCCGACAAAAAGAAGGCGGAACCTAAAAAACTGCTTCAGATTCCGCCAGGGAAAGGAGAAATAAAAAATCTATTCTTTGGTAATCGTTACTCCCCATTTTTGTGGACTATCCGGCGGCGCTTCATTGAAATCGGGGAAAGAATGCGAACCGTCGGTGACAAAATGCGCCGTATATTCCCCCCGGTCGAGTGTGATTCGTGTGTCAACCTCTCGATTTTTCATGGCCCCGCCGGCGTGATGAGTCATCCGATAGGTCATCTCCCAGACAACCTCACCGGTCTTGTCATTTTCAATCCAGCCATAGTCATACATCTCCCCGTCGCTTCCCTCACCCAGGGCGTAGATATGAACCTTTTGTGAGCCGGAGGTCGTGAACGTCCTTTCCACATCTTTGTCATCGCCGACTTTGGTCAGATTTACCAGCACATTACCGCTCTGAGGCGCCTCATCGAATATGGCCACCGATTTGGCATCGAAATTCTTCCCGACGCCGAAAATAGTTATTCCCCACATCTCTTTTTCAAGAGGAGCGGTGGCATTCCAGTTGCGATAGGAATGGGAATCATCAGAGACATAATAAACCATATAGTTGCCCGCCGGTAAAGTAATCACGCCGTCAAATTTGCGATTTTTGGCGGCCCCGCCGGCATGCTCGGTGTTTTCCTCGGTCATCTGCCAGACCTTTTCGCCGGTATCCAGATTTTCTATCCGGCCGTGATCGGCAAATTCATCACTGTAGCCGTATTCGCCGAGGGCAACAACGTGCAGATTGGTTTCCTTCTTCAGGGTGAATCCTTTTGAGGCAAATTCATTTTCCCTCATCCGGGTCATGGCGATAATCACCGGCTCCGTATAGGAATCTTCATATGCCTCGACAAATTGCTCATCCCCGGAATTCTGAGTGTAAACTATCATACCGTAATGAAGAGGGTCGTATGGTGGAAGCACATTCCATTCGCCGAAAGAATGGCTGTCGTCGGTAGCAAAATAGGCCACATAATTTCCGGCCGGAAGGGTCAGCTCGCCGGTGAAACCACGGTTTTTCCGTCCCCCTCCCGCCCATGAGGTATTCCACTTGTCCATCTGCCAGACCCTTTTGCGGCTATTGGCATCAATGATCCATCCAAAGTCGACAAAAACCCGGTCGGAGGAAGAGAATTCGCCGATGGCAACAATTTTTAAATTCAATTCTTTCTTAAGAGTAAAGCCCTTTTTGGCCGAATAGTTATCATCCGGTTCGGAAAAATCAATTATGGCGTTTTCGTGCATTCTGGTGACCGGATTGAATTTGCTGAAAGAATTTGCCGGAGCTTTTATGGCAAATAAGAGATCCTCGATATTTTCTGAATAATAGCGGTGTTGCTCATCTTTATCGCTTCCCACTATCTCGCCCAGCCAACTCATGGCGTCGCCGAGATTATCGATATTGATATTCAGATCCGTCAAAGAATATGGTCGGCCTGCATAGTAATAGCATTCATAGCGGCCGGCCGTCAGAGTCAGTTCACCCTCATATTCCCGAAAATTCGGCGTATCGCCAAAACGACGCGTCTCCTGTTCATTCAGAACCCAGACTGGTTCTTTCGTATCGGAATTGATAATCCAGCCGTAGGCATACATTTCCTCGGAGTGCCTCAATTCGGCCCCAATAGCATGGATGGTTATTCTCGTCTGCCCTTTGAGTTCAAAACCGTCAACCAGAAGGTCACCCTCCTGGAAGCCGCTCATATCTATAACCGTCTCTTGAGCTTTGACCGATACTGCCCCCACAACAAAGATGAAACTGGCAACAATGAAGAAAATCAGAAAGGCCAGTATCAATCTGGGGTTTATCAATGTTCCTCCTTTCCCTAAGAGAACAATATTTCTACTCTTTACTACGGCAAAGGGAAACAACAAGTTTCGCCGAATCTCTCTTCTCCGCAATTTTAAAAAAGCCCCATCCGGGGATGGGGCTTTGTGCCGCGATTTATAATCCTAAAAATCGGTCGTTCCAGTGAACTTGAACGCCCCCAGATGAAACGCTGGAGCCGCAATACAGCCGACCGAATCCCACCAGGAGGGGATCAATTGCCTTTCAGGCGAAATCCCCTTGACGGTCGAAAAAGCTCGCAGCATCGAGTCGGTAAACCGGAGGTTCTTGACCCCATGCTTTATCTGGCCGTCTTCAATCAGATAAGTGCCGTCACGGGTCATCCCGGTCAGCACCAATTTGGGGGTGTCGATAAACCCGTTGATATAGTGGAATCGGGTCACGAGCACGCCCCGCTTGACCGAGGCGATCATCTCCGCTAGGGATTTGTTTCCCGTTTCGATAAAGATATTCAACGGAATTGCTCCCTGCCCGTGATCGCTGGCGGTCAAGCCGTGGCCGGTCGAGGGAACCCCTTCCCGGTTGCCGGTTATCCGGTCAAAAACAACACCCTTGCCAATCCCCTTCTCGATAAAATATACTTTCTTCTTGGGCACGCCCTCAAAATCAAACGGCATCGAAATGGCCGCCTGATCGAGACCGTCATCATACATTGTCACCGAGTCAGCCATCACTTTCTTGCCGATATTGTCAGAGAGAAAAGAGGTCTTGTCGATATAGGCCTTGGAGCCGAACCCGATGTAATTGACCCATTCGATCAGAGCCGCTACAGCGGCCGGTTCCAGAATGACCTCATAATCACCCGCCTCGAGCGGTTTCGGTTTTTTGCCCAGATAGGCCTTTTCCACGGCGATATCAGCCAAGACCACGGCATCGATGTCCTCTACCTTCCGCGAGAGTCCCACCGAATAACCGGAGGAGGTTCCCGACATAGCAATGATATTGACACTGGCGTTGGTGACGGTCTGATAGCAGCGGACACCTTTCGTGTTAAATACGGCAATCTCCCCGTCGCCGGTGGCGAAAGCGCCGGCCGTGAGGAATTTCCGCTTATTAGCACGGATAAAGATCTTCTTCACCTGTCGGGCCCTGTCTTTGGGAGAATAGAGGGCGGTATTTTCGAAATAGGTGTTGATTTCGGCATACTTCTCCGGGCCGGGCAGGCCGGGAAAATGCTTATTGTCCTTCTGATATTTGGCAATCTCGATTGAGTTGCTCAAAGTCGCTTTAAGGTCGGCATAAGACAGCGAATTTGTGGAGGCCACGCCGATTTTCTTTCCGAGAATGGTGCGAATAAGAATCTTGCAGTTGGCCTCATTGACATTCTGATGAATGATGGAATTGGCAAAGCGGGTTAATCCAAAGTTGCTTCCAATATACACGATTTCGGTTTCATCCGCTTTGCTCGATTTGGCCACTTTCTCGAACAGTTCGAACAGTTTATCTTTTCCAATCATTTGCTCACCCCGACTTTCACTTTGCGGAATCTGGCCGGCGCCGCTCCGTGGGCCACGCGCGCGGTCTGCATCGGTTCGCCCTTGCCGCAGTTGGGGACCCCCCAGATATGCCAGTAATTCCGATTGCAGATAGCATCACAGGAATTCCAGAATTTCGGCGTCATGCCCGTATAGAGCGGATTTTTGAGCATCCGCCCCAATTTTCCGCTTTTGATTTCCCAGGCGCATTCCACGCCGAATTGAAAATTGAGACGTTTGTCGTCAATCGACCAGACCTTGTTCATATCAAAGAATATCCCGTCTCTGGTATCGGCGATAAGGTCTTCCAGTTTCCATTCCCCCGGTTCGAGGTTAATATTGGTCATCCGGATCAAGGGTAGGCGGTTCCATCCGTCGGCCCGCATGGTGCCGTTGGAGGTCTGTCCGATTATCGGGGCAGTTTCGCGGCTGGTGAGATATCCGACATGGAGGCCGTTCTGAATAATCGGCGCCCGCTGCGCCTTGACTCCCTCATCATCATACCCGAACGAACCGAGCGCCCCCGGAATGGTGGCATCAGCGAAGATATTGACAATGTCCGAGCCGTACTTGAGCTTGTTGAGGCCGTCTATCTGCATGAATGACCCGCCGGCCAGGGATATCTCGGTCCCCAGAACCCGGTCAAGCTCTGAAGGGTGGCCGCACGATTCATGCACTTGCAGCGCCATTTGCGAGCCGCAAATTATAATATCGGTCTCCGCGTCGGGACAATCATCGGCCGTCAGAAGCTGTATGGCTTCCTCGCGGGTGCGGTCGACATTATCCAGAAGCTTCATTTCCTCGATAAACTCATATCCCCGGGTGGCAAAATCCCCGCGGTGCGAATTGGGGTAAGAACGTTTCTGAACTTCTTTGCCGTCGTAAGAAGTGGCCGTGTACCCGGCGCCCGATTCGATAATATCCTGCTCGATAGCCGCCCCCTCGGTGGAGCAGAAAACCTTGTTGGTTTTGTAGAAATCGGCCGAGGCTTCGGCCGTTTTGATCTTGCTGTCGCTGCGCAACCGGTCCGAGAGTTCCATCAGCAGACCGACCTTATCATCGACCGGGATCGAAAACGGGTCCTTTTCGCAGGGTGACTTGTAATGGTCTTTGTATGCTTTCACCTCGGCCAGCTTAGCTTTTTCTTTGACCGTGGTGGCCGAGGCGCGCGCTGTCTGCAGCGCCTTATTGGCCGTTTTCTTGATATCCGCTTCTTTCACCGAGGCCACCGCCGCAAAACCCCAGGCACCGTCATGAAGAACCCGGATACCCACCCCGACATTGACATCTTTGGTAAGAGTGTCGACAATACCGTCGGTTACCCGAATCGCTTCGCTTTCGATCCGGACAAACCGGGCGTCGGCATAGTCGACCTTTTTCTCTTTCAGCCAGTCGAGGACATTATTAAGTTTATCCTTCATCAATCCTCCATTGTATCTTCCAATTAAATAGTTATTTCAGACATGCTTATCTTGCCGGTCAGAACCGGCACGTTTCTTCCACCTGTCAACTCAAAAATAGTTTTGCCGGGGAATCTATCAAAAAGGGAGGGCAAAATCAAGGGTTTGGATGAGATTAGCGTAATTCGCCGAAGATTGATTTAGCTATCAACCGATTGGATGATTAAGAAGGGGATAATAAGCTGCGGGGGACAAGAACATCTGTAACCCGCCAAGTAACACATGAATTTAAGCAGCGTGTCAATGAAAAGAGCCCCGGTTTTGGCGGGGCTCTTCACAAAAATCACGAGAAGTGACTTCTATTCCTTAAGGCGTTCCGCAACTGCTCTGCCATTGCCCGCAACTGCATGGTATTGGCCCACCTTTATACAGAAAATTAATAAGGTAGGTTATATCCTGAATATTGATTATACAGTTGCAATTGGCATCGCCGGAACAGATATGGTAAGGTGTCGGCTGCGGCCCGCCCTTATACAGGAAATTTATCAGATACGTGATATCCTGGATGTTATGGATGCCGCTGCCGTTAGCATCCCCCGGTTTGCAGAGACAGGGAGCCGCTTCACCAAAATCCTGCCAGAAACCGGAGTTGAGTTTGAAATTGGTGGAACTGCCGGGGCCGACAGCCGTCTGCGAGACGGTTCCTTTAAGCTTGAAATTGGTGGAATTGCCGTCCGTCCCGCCGCTTGAGAGTACCTGCCAGTCAATCTTCTCGCCGGTGAGAAGATCGGCTGAGATGTCTTCAGGCACTGCTGGTTGAATCTGTTCGGGAGCGGCTTGCGTCGCCGGCCCCTGCACCGGCCGGGCGATTTGCGCAACCGCCGGTTTGACCGGAGTCGTGCCCTCCTTGACCGGCCGGGGTGCTTTGGCATCAGAACCGGCCACTGCCAGTGCAAGGAATAGGACTGCGAGTAATAATACATACAGCGTTTTTTGTTTCATATCATTCCCTCATGCGGAGTAACGTTTTTGTTAATTTCCAATGATCAGCCATTTGATACCATTGGAGACTATGGTTACCCACATCATTGAAGCGACCGGATATGTGAGAGCTAGATCAATAAACTCCCCTCCATTAGCATCGACTATCACAATTGTCCCCGCGCCTCCAGTATTCTTTATGGTATAAATCCTGCCGGTGATTCCTGCGGCTGGCGGTAGGGTAATGGTGAGATTCGCTGTGCCTGCGATGATGCAGTCAGAAGATGTCGCCGTGATATTCACGGCGGTCGACCGAAAGCCAACTGCAATCGAACCATTATCATGCAATGTCGAATGCGGGGCGTTGGTCATGATACCGGTATTGCCGGCGGCATGAATAAGAAATTGGTTTTGGGCAGTTGATGCAAAAATGCCGGCGGCATTATCATTCCAGACGAATGAACCGTCGTGAAGGGACTGCGCCTGCTGTCC
>JAPLUR010000056.1 GCA_026397505.1 Candidatus Zixiibacteriota bacterium | reverse complement strand
CTTTTGATAGATTTCCTGGTCCGAGAGCGGTTTTTCCGGGTCTTCCCCATGGATAATCTCTTCAATTCGCTGCTTGACATGTCGCTTGGAAAATTCGCCGCCATCCTCATTGGCAATACCGGAATTGAAGAAATATTTTATTTCGTATACCCCCTGGGGGGTCTGCACATACTTGCTGTTGGAGACACGACTGATGGTGGCCACGTTCATATTTACCCGGCGGGCGATGTCTTCCATGATCAGGGGTTTCAGGAAAGCGGAGCCTTTTTCGAAAAACTCCCGCTGTTCATCAACAATCGCCTCCATCACTCTTATCATGGTGGAGCGCCGCTGATTTATGGAATTGAGCAACCAGCGCGCCTGCTCCAGCTTTTCCCTGACATACTTGCGGGTGTCTTTAGAAATTTTACTTCCGGGCCGGAGCAACTGGCGGTATCCGTGGTTTACCCTGAGAGAGGGGGAATTCTTATCATTATGATAGACGGCATATTCATCGCCTGTTCTATCCACAATTAAGTCCGGGACAATCGGCATGGCCGAGGACTCAAAACGACCGTGGGCGGGAGTGGGGGAGAAGGTCTTTATCAGATCCATTGCCTGTTGGGCTTTTTCAAACGGAACGCCCATCGAGCGGGAGATCTGCAAAATCGATTTCCTGTCGAGGACATTGATATATTGGTCGACAAGGCGGTAGGCGATGGAGTCCTTATACCCCTTTTGCTCCAGTTGAATCATAAGCGACTCTCGCAAGTCCCGCGCGCCCACTCCCGACGGGTCAAAGGACTGAATCATTTTCACCACTTTTTCTATGTGCTCTACGGGGATATTCAATTCCTCGGCCATTTCCTGTGGGGAGCAAACCAGATAACCTTTGGGAGAAATATTGCCTATGACATATTCGCCGATCAGTTGTTCTTCTTTGGTCAATTTGAGGTAGGAAAGCTGTTCCTGAAGGTGCTCATACAGCGTCTTCTCCATGACCGGAACCCGTTCATAAGTATCCTCATCCTCGCGGTCGTAAGTGCTTTTGAAATGGTATTCCTGATCATCGCCGAGATAATTCTCCCAGTCAATCTTATCGAGCTTGGGATCAATCTTGTCGGCTTCTTCATGCGTGGAGATTTCCTCGCCCGGCTCCTGTTGTTCGGAGACTTCGAGGGGTTCGACTTCCTCCAACATCGGGTTAACCGACAGCTCGTGGCGAAGAGTCTGCTCCAGTTTGAGGATAGGCATCTGAAGCATCTTCAGAGACTGAATCAACTGGGGTGCCAGCGTCTGCTTAAGTCTTAATTGTAGACCGAGCTTCATAAGTAAACCATTAGATTACAACAAATTACCTTAACTATATGCTAGTGCGACCTCAATACTCTTAATATCGGATGTTCGGCCCTTTAATTTAGGCTCTCCAATTCTTATTCTGTTGTTTTGTAATATCTTATACAAATAATGTGCAGCTTTTGGGCTCAGTTCAACCTGAATTTTTCTCCCAGGTAAATCTTTCTAGCCTCCGGATCCTCGGCCAGGAATTGGGAGGTCCCGGCCTTGAGAATCTTCCCGTCACACATAATATACGCTCGGTCGCATATCGAAAGGGTCTCGCGTACATTATGATCGGTTATAAGTACTCCCAACCCCTGCTTGGTGAGGCGGGAAATTATCTTCTGGATATCTTCAACCGCCAGGGGGTCAATCCCGGCAAATGGTTCATCCAAGAGTATAAACTGCGGCTCGGTGACCAGAGTTCGCGTAATTTCCACTCGGCGTCTTTCACCTCCTGAAAGAGAGTAGGCTTTTCTCTTGCGAAGGTGGCTGATATCGAGCTCTTTAAGCAGGAATTCCAGCCTCTCCGCCTGTTTTTTGCGGGACATCGGCTGCATCTGGAGAATCGCCTTGATATTATCCTCCACGGTCAGTTTCCTGAAGACGGATGGCTCCTGTGCCAGGTATCCGATTCCCATACCGGCTCGCTTATACATGGGGAAATTGGTAATGTCTTTATCTCCGATAAATACCTGGCCCGAATTGGGGGAAATAAATCCTATTATCATATGGAAAGTGGTCGTTTTGCCGGCTCCATTGGGTCCCAGAAGGCCGACAATCTCACCCGGATTGACCGTGATAGAGACGCCATCAACAACGGCCCTCTTTCTATATTTCTTGAAAAGGTTTATCGAACTTAACCTATCCATCTCACATATAATATACGATACGGAATAATTAAAACAAATCTATTTTGAAATTCAGCATAACATTTGCTAAAGCACTTAATCCATGTTATCTTACGCCCTAGTTTTGGAATGCAAACACATTTTTGAGGATACTTAAATGACCAGATTCTTGCTTATTGTCCTCTCGATACTTTCTCTCCTTTTCATCACTTGTTCGAAATCCGGGGAGCCGGGTAAGGTCGATTACTCAAAAGGGGAGACGGCGCTAAAAGCCGGAAAACCGGCAGAGGCGTTGAAAAAATTCAGCCAGATTGACTCGCTCAATCCAAAATCCCCTCTCGGCTCGCTGGGGAAAGCCGAGTATTATCTGAAAGAGGGACTATATATAGAGGGAATCCACGCTCTCGATGGGATTCTGACGGCGCACCGGGATAACTGGCCGGCCTGGGAACTGCTGATTCGGTCAGCGATTAGATTGGGCAGAGACCAGCTGGCAGTGGCGTATGCCGAACAATTGGCCAAAGAAAGGGGCGAAAATGACTCAACGGTTCTTCTCCTGACCCAGGCTCTCGTATCCGCGGGGGAACTGAAGAAAGCCGGGGAGTTACTGGGAAGGACAGGTTCGGGCAAGGGGAATCTCCTCCTCGATATTGTTTCGGCCGAATACTATCTTCATACAGGGGATTCGGTCAGGAGTCTGGCGGCTTTCGACCGTGCCCTGGAAAAGGGTTTGGAAACGCCCTCTGAGTTGATTGCAGCCGGTGACTTTCAGGGGCTTCGGGGATTGGCCGATTCCGCCGCCTTCATGTATCGGAAAGCGTTGGAGAATGACCCTGGTAATTACTATCTGAAAGCCGATGTTGCCGAGGCTCTGATTAAGATTGGCTTCTTGAACGACGCCGACAAAATTCTCAAGGAAATGGCCCCCGGTGCGGCAGGAACGCATCGATATTACTCCATTCTGGCTCGTTTTTATGATCGGCAGGGCAAGATATGGAAAGCACGTCAGGCTTATGAAGAAGCTGTTCCAACCTTTCCCAAATCGATGACGGTATTGGTCAATTATGCGTTGATTCGCGCCCGCTCCTATGATATGAGAACAGCCGAGATGTATCTATCCACGGCTCAGGTTCTGGCCGAATCCGACAGCCTGTCCCCGATAGAGATCGAACAGTTTGTGATTGATTATCTAAAAGAAATTATTGATCGGGGAATAATAGTCCCGGCGTTAACCCTGGGGCAGTCTATTGCGGCCTCGAACCCCGGCGATTTCAGGGCGAATTATGTCAGCGCCGGAGTAACGCTGAAATTCAGTAAACCCGAGGAAGGTCCGCAGGCGCTGGCCAACCTGAATGCAAGCAGTAAAGAGAGCTCCAAATGGATAGCCGATGTCGGTCATGTTTATCTGAGAGTTGATTCCCTGGCGCGCGCCCGAGAGCTTTTCATGGCAGCGCTTGCTGAAGATAGAATAAACAAACGGGCGGTTCTCGGGATGCTAACACTGTTGGGCAAGGAAAACAAATCGGCGGAAGCAATTGCATTTCTTGACCAATTGCCCGAGGCGGTCAATTTGAGTCTCGAGGTCGCCGCCGAAAAGATTGCCCTGTACCGCAAGGTGGGCGAGTTGAACAAGGCGGTCGTCTTAGCGGACCGGCTGATTCAAAACGGCCACCGGGATATTGACCGCTATCGGTTGGCCATGAATGTAGCGCAGGAGATGAATGATTCACAGAAGAGCGCCGGAATTTCGCAGCTTTGTCTCGAGAATAACCCTGATGATCCGAGGGCGTATTCACTGGCGGGGGATTCCTATCTCCGGGCCTCCGATTTCAAGAAGGCGGGAGAGGTGATTCGCAAAGCGATTGCGCTCGACACCATGTCGATCGACGGTTATATGCTTCTGGCCCGGATGGACACTCTGCAGGGGCAATTCGATTCCGCCATCGCCGTTTGCAAAAAAGCCACGCAGATCGACCAATATGCCCCCGAGGCTTTCAATGCTGTCGCCTGGCTGACTCTCCGCCAGGGCGGAGATCCTCTGATTGCCATCGACCAGGCCGGAACGGCTATAACTTATGATCCGGCGAATGCGGCCTATCATTTTACTCTCGGCTGGGCATACTATAAACAGGGGAGATATGATATCGCCGGTTCCGGTTTTGAGAGAGCTCTTCAATTAGCCCCAGACAATCCCTTTTATAATTACCATGCGGGAATCAACTATATCAAGGATAAGAAACCGGCTAAGGCCAAAACCTGTCTTCGGAAAGCGCTGGCAAACGGCCTGAGCGGGCAGTTGAAAAGCGATGCCGAGGCTGCTTTAGGAAGGCTTTAGATAACAGGGAATTTTTCCCGAATTGGAAAAAGCGGCCCGGCCAAAGTTGCCGGACCGCTTTTTCCAATTCGGGAATCTGAATCAGGCTTTTCCTGCAGATCCAAAAAGCTTCATTTTGGCCATAACCACTTTCTTGACCGCATCGCGGGCCGGGCCCAGGACTTTGCGCGGGTCAAACTCCTCCGGTTTAACCGCGAGCACTTCGCGTACGGCACCCACCCAGGCCAGGCGAAGGTCGGTATCGATATTGATCTTGTTGATGCCAAGCGAAATGGCCTGAGTATAAGCCTCATCAGGGACACCTTTGGCCCCGGCCAGTTTGGCGCCGAATTTCTCCGCTTTTTCCAACAGTTCCCGGCCCACGCCGCTGGCGCCATGCAATACGAGAGGAATCTTTACGCGTTTCTTGATTTCATCGATTCTATCAAAGGCCAATCTGACTTCAGCTTTGAACTTATAGGCTCCATGGCTTGTCCCCACTGCCACCGCCAGAGCATCACATCCTGTTTCCCTGACAAATTGCTCGGCCTGCACTGGGTCGGTTAGGATGGCCTCTTTCTCGGATACCGAGATATTATCTTCAATGCCGCCGAGCCGGCCCAGTTCCGCCTCAACGGCGATATTTTTCGGGTGCGCCAGCCGGACTACCTCTTTGGTGATACGGATATTTTCTTCAAGGGGAAAATGCGAGGCATCAATCATGACTGAGGTAAATCCCCCCTCAATGCATTTGGCAGCATCCTCGATTGTGGCACCGTGGTCGAGATGCAGAGCGACAGGAGCGGTCATACGGGCCGCGCCGGTTCTGACTATATTGACCAGATATTCAAGGCCGGCATATTTGATGGCGCCGGTTGAGGCGGCCAGGATGATTGGAGATTTCAACTCTTCGGCGGCTTCGAGGGCCGCCTGAATGAACTCCAGATTATTGACATTGAACTGCCCGATGGCATAATGCTTCTCATTGGCCGGTTTATACATCTCTATCAGAGACAACAAAGGCATGGGAAACTCCTTTCCGGTTCAGTCTAAGCGTCAGCGCTATCCATAACAACGGCAGATAACGAAATTCCTTTAAAGGGCATTCGTCATTTGCCGAATAAAGTCACCTAATTTAATAATATTTTGATTATAGAGTCAAGTCGGTCGGGAAGAATGAATGATCATTTCCAGAGCGGGGTAGAGGGCCAGTCCGGGATTGCTGAAGGAGCGGTTATTTCTTCTGCACTTCGCCGGTCATCGGCACAAAGCGGACCGGAATGATAGCCTGTTTGACGACGCCATCTTTTTCCTTGGTGATTAGATAAAGTTCCTGCGTATAATCGCCGACCGGAATAACCATGCGACCGCCGACTTTGAGCTGCTCAATAAGGGGTTGCGGGATTTTGGGCGCAGCGGCGGTAACAATGACGGCATCAAATGGGGCCGCCTCGGGCCATCCCAGGTAGCCATCCCCGGCCTTTACATGAACATTCCTGTATCCGAGGGAATCCAGAAGATGCGCCGCCTGCTTGGCCAGTTGCGGGATAATTTCAATGCTATATACGGAATCGGAGATCTCCCCCAGAACCGCCGCCTGATACCCCGATCCGGTGCCGATTTCCAAAATCTTTGAAACAGAATCGATCCGGAGCAACTGGGTCATAATGGCGACGATATATGGCTGCGAAATAGTTTGTCCCTGTTCGATCGGCTGAGGACCATCTTCATATGCATAAGCGCGGTACTCTTTGGGTACGAACAGATGGCGCGGCACATGTTTCATGGCCGCGATGACCTTCTTATCGTTTATATCGCGGGGGAGAAGCTGCGTCTCAACCATCCGAGCGCGCAGTTTTTCATATCCGGCCTCGGTGGAATCGCCCGGCTCGGACTGCCCCGAACATGAAAATAATGCCAGCATAATAATTAAATATACAAAGAAAAATTTGGAGGTGTCGATTTTATACATCACTTATTAATATGGTTTGAAGTTATCGGTTCTGTCAAGCCTCAGAGAGCTTTTCCATTTATTTCCTTAAGCCAGAGTTTGACCAGTTTCCCGATTTTTTCGTCCAACCCCTCCGGCAAGCGGTTTTCCTTAAGTACGGCCATATAGGCATCAAGACCCTTTCTGGTTTCCTCAACGGTCAGAATTTCGTTTTTCTCTTCCACCAGCCGGTCGCGGTATTCGAGAGTGAGACGGATCAATTTGCCCAGGACAGCCAGGGAATCGGATGAAATATACCCTTCTTTCTTGAGCATCTCGCCGAAATATTTTCGCAGGTCTTGCTGGTTCATCGAAAGTCAATCATGTGGAAAAGTGGTCTGAATTAATATGGTTGAGATGATGGCGATAAAAAAGGCGGTCTTGCGACCGCCTTTATCTTTTTAAAGTGCCATTATTTCTTGTGAAGGTGGCAGAATTTCCCCGGCGGCGAGACCATCCGTTTGCACTTCTTTCCGCTTTTGGTCTTGGCCGCGCAGGCGACTTTCTTTTTCACAACTTTCTTTTTGGCTTTGGGCATCCAGTTCCTCCTTGGAATTTGTGTCCTGATAATGCCATCCGGCATTATTTACCCGATTCAGTTGTCAGTTAACACTGCAAGGTCATCATACGCAAAATTGTTGTCAACAAAAAAGATTAATATTGCTCATGGGCAAATCGGAGCCGGGCCTCCTTTGTATAGATAGTTGATCAGGTGAGTGATATCCTGAATATTGATGATGCCATTGCCGGTGGCATCGCCCGCAGGCAGCGGTTTCGGCTTGGGGCCGCTCTTGTAGAGGTAGTTAATCAGGTATGTGATATCCTGTATATTGACTATGCCGCTGCCGTTGGCATCGCCGCAGACATAGATGTCCACAAAGAAGTGCCCGACATTTGAATAGTCGGAGGAATCACCGGTCGAGATCTTGAATGCCTTTGTGCGCCAGAAATATGTTCCCTCGGCAAGAGGAAGTCCAATATTGAGACTATTAGTATCGATATATTGAGTCAACAGATTGGTGGTGAGCATCGGATCGCCGGCCAGTTCAACACGATATCGGTCATCATTATTTTTCCATGTGGTCGCCCAGCGAAGAGTCGGGACACCGTTAAGAGTAGTATCTCCTGCGATCGGTGAAATCAGCCGCGGCTCGAGCAGCGGGAGATACCAATTGGCGCCGAAGACGTCCTGGTTGCCGTTGCGGGTGTCGGTCCAGACAGCAGTGATTTTGTCATGGAAGGCGGTCACACCGATATACTCGGCAATTTTGCCGGCCATTGGGCTGAGAAGCTGACCCGGGGCACGAACCGGGTTGGGATTGGTCGGTCCGGCATCAACTGCTTTCGCAAGGAAGCCGGGATTTATCGAAACATCCGAGATGCGATGATTGGCTGTGAAGCTCAGGCCGCCGTCAAAGGAATACGCCGCAAAGACATCAAACTTGTAATGATTCACCGGGTCTGTCCGCTGGTCATAGAAAATAGTGATCAGGATTCCTTCCTCGTTGATAAACAGCCAGGGATGGAACTGGTCATACATGGCTCCCGGCCCGGTATAATCATCGTTGACATAAATCGGCTCCGACCAGGTAACACCGCCATCCGTGGAACGAATGAACTCGATATTGAAATCATCGTACTGATTATTCCCGGTATCCATATTGGCGTATTCCATATAAAGATGACCGTTGAAAGGTCCGCCGAATATGTCTGCGGCCACGGTCGGTTCGTTATAAACATCGATATTGCCGTCAACCCAGCTCCAATTGCCGAATGTGTGTCGGATGACCTTGGGCGATGACCAGGAAACGCCGCCATCGACCGATTTCACCAGTTTCAGTGAATAATAATACGCGCAATCGACCGTATCGAGATCACCGCCCACCCAGGTTACATAAACGGAGCCATCGGCGCCGACAAAGGGATTGGCAAACTGCCCCCCCTCGATCTGGCCGGAGCCGCATTGGTTGTTGAAGGTGATGGTCGGGCCAATTACCACCGTATCATCAAAGCTCACCGCGCCGGTGGTGGAACGGGCAAACATGATTCGATTGGGATTGGGGAACCGTGCCCAGGCGACATAGACATTGCCGTTATATGGGCCGCCGGTTCTGTCAACCGTTATGAATTGCTTATCCTCAAAGTACGCCCCGATCGTATCCTCAACGGTATAAGGGCCGGTCCAACTCAAACCTTTATCGGTTGATTTGATAAAGGTGATAAAGGAGGAATCGTTGAGGACTGTGAGAACCGAGGAATAATCGAGATAGCTCATAAAAAAATCGCCGTCGGCATTGACCGTAAGGGTCGGGTCGGACTGCCGGTCAAAGACCTGCAGTCCGGGAGAAACCAGCGAATCAAGCCAGAAATTGCCGCCGTCACTGGAGCGGCCCACCCCTATCTGGCGGTATCCATAACGAAAATCACGCCAGTTGGCGACAAGAACATTGCTGTCGGTCGGGCAGAACCAGACTTGCTCTTCATTTTGAAGTTGCCACGAGGGCGCCGATATCTGATAGTTGGGTGGGGGGGGCGGTGCCGCGGCAGTAAACTCGGCAAAAGCCAACAGGATAAAAACAATCGACAAATAGCAGATGAATTTCATGGAGACCTCCAATCGGCGGTGTGAAATATTATAATCAATTAACGCCAATCAGGCCATTTTGTCAATCGGATATTTGTTGTGGAAGCGATTTGTTGTATCAAAGAGGGAAAAACCCATCTTTCTACCGCTCCAAAAAGGACTTGACAGTGCCATCATTGAGACTTACCGTTCGTAATAATTCTGCAAATATTGATTCGGAGGCGCGATGAGCGACTTTAGGACTGAAATAGATTCTCTGGGTGAGGTGAAAGTCCCGGCGGGCTGCTATTACGGCGCCCAGACACAACGCGCGGTGGAAAATTTCCCAATCAGCGGCTTGAAACTTCAGGCGGAATTTGTTAAAGCGCAGGCGATAATCAAGTCGGCCGCCGCCAGGGCCAATATGGAATGCGGGGCGCTGGAGAGGAAAATCGGCGATGCGATTGTAGCCGCCGCCGGTGAGGTGATCGCCGGGAAACTGGCCGATCAATTTGTGGTGGACCTGTTCCAGGCCGGCGCGGGCACCTCACAGAATATGAATGTGAATGAGGTACTGGCCAACCGGGCCGCCGAAATTCTGGGGGGCAAACGGGGGGAATACAAGCTGGTGCATCCCAACGACCATGTCAATATGGCGCAATCGACCAACGATACGATTCATGTCGCCATTCATATCGCGGCAATGATGGAAGTAAAGAGCAAGCTTATTCCGGCATTGGAGAAATTGGAGAGGGAGCTATCGGCCAAAGAGAAAGAGTTTGACGGGGTTATAAAATGCGGGCGAACACATCTTCAGGATGCCGTCCCGATCCGGCTGGGGCAGGCGTTTGGCGCCTATGCGGCAATGATGCGTCTAAATATGAAACGGATCGAGCAGGCGCTTGATGGTCTGAAAGAATTGGCCATCGGCGGCACTGCGGTCGGAACCGGGCTGAATGCGCCCAAAGGATATAGAAAAGCGGTTGTCAAATATATCAATGAATTGACCAATAGCAATTTCCGTAGCGCCGGGAATATGTTCGAGGCGATGCAGAGCTTTGATGCTGTGGTGGAATTCTCGGGGGCGCTTCGGACACTGGTTTCCAGCCTGAAAAAAATCGCCGATGATATACGGCTGCTCGGTTCCGGGCCGCTCACCGGTCTGAATGAAATTCAACTTCCGGCGGTGCAGCCGGGGTCATCGATTATGCCGGGGAAAGTCAACCCGGTGCTGGCCGAGATGCTCAACATGGTTTGCTCGCATGTCATGGGGAATGATGCCTGTATTGTGCATGCTTCGCAGGGGGGGCAATTGGAATTGAATGTCATGATGCCGGTGATCGGTTATAATCTTATTCAGGAAATTCAGATTTTATCTTCCGGGATGAATGCCTTTGCCGAGAAATGCATCAAGGGGCTGAAAGCAAACGAGGATATTTGCTTACAGTTCGCCGAGAAAAGCACCTCGCTGGCGACCGCTTTAAATCCGCTCATCGGATATCAGAAGGCCGCCAAGCTGGCGCAGCAGGCGTTCAGGGAAAACCGCTCGGTGCGGGAGTTGGCCGAAGAACAAGGCATTGCGGATAAGGAATCATTGAATCGGGTTCTCGATCTCCGCCGTATGACCGAGAATCCGGACGATTGATGAGAGTCGAATGTGATTGCAACAGAAACAAGAATTTGTTAGATTATCAGCGTATCTTGAAGTTTAAGGAGAATTACATGAAAGCAGCAACAATTTTAGTGGCCCTCGCTCTGGTTCTTCTGGCACTGCCGGCGGCGGCAGCAGAAAAACCGTGGTTCGATATACCGAACTGCGATTTTTGCAAGTTTCTCATCCAGGATACCAATCTGATGAAGAACATGATCTGGGAACATCATGATATCAGCAATGGTCTGCTGACTGTCACGGCGGTCAAGCCGGAATTTAAGGACTCCTATGAGGAAGCCATGGCCGGCATGGCTGCGCTCGGCGAGGAAATGGCCAAAGGGAAGACCGATGTCAAAATGTGCGGGCATTGCGAATATTTTGGCAAATTGATGATGTCCGGAGTGAAAATGGAAAACATCGTGACCAGTGTCGGCGACATCAACCTGATGACCACCGATAATCCGGAGACGCTTAAAATGATTTGCGAGTATGGCCGCCGCAACAAAGAGGAAATGGCGAAATTAACGGCGCCTAAGTAAACCCCGGCATTGAGAGTGACAATAAGAAAGGCAGGTATGATACCTGCCTTTTCTGTATTTGTACTGATGTGATAGTAGCGTTATTTCTGCATAGGGGCGGTTGTTTCCTGCCGCTCGAAACTCTTGCGTCTCAGAAACTCGGCTGAGGTGCGGGTGTTGCTTTCGATGGCCAGGAGCAATTTGATTGATTCGGCGAGTGCCAGAAGAAAGACAACCGTAATGGCGCCGATCAGGCCGGTGAGAATCACGACCACAATTCCGGCCGAGCCGTAAAAATTAAGCATGCTTGAGGTGAGAAGCGAAAAACAGGCAAAGCCGAACGCGATCGCGGTAAAAATGGCAAAAACCGTGATTACGACCGTCAGGATGCGCAAAGCCTTGAACGGATTGCTCCAATTGCTGACCGAAACAGCATATCTCTGTTCGTTCCGGAATTCGTTTTCATGGTCGGTGGACATATTTCCTCCCTAAGCAAATTAGGAATAGATTGACAGGTCTATATTATTCTTATTATCGGTAAAGTGGGGCGGGAAATTAAGGGGCATTTCAGGGGGGTGCTTGCCGCCTCAGTTCGGATCGAAATCTGCGCTATATAAAACGCCCTCAGATAAGTTTGGGGGTGCCATCCGCGCGATTGCCATTCACCTAATTCTGGAGGAGATTTGCAATGGGTACCCAGAGAAACCATATTCGGGGCCAGCGAAGCAGTTAGATATGAGTGTCAGTGACTCCACTGGGTCATAATTTATTGCCAATTTACGCCGATAATTTCGAATTAAATCATAAGTATTCCGTGCCAGGCAGGTGGAAAATAAATTAGGTGCCCAATGCGGTCTAAAACCATACCCACCTTCTACCCTACAACTATCAACAAACTCTGCAATACCACAAAAAAACGCATCATTCTCCCTCTGCAGAACTTTCGGGCACAGAATTTCTGCAAATTTCAGTGCATAGAATGTATGCATTAGGTCAGCTGCCTTAAATTTCGGATTGGCCGAGAAACCCATGGCGGCTGAATCCTGAGCAGATGTAGCGGCACGACGCTTACATGAATTCATGAATTCTGTAAAACCAGATTCATATTCTCTACTCCGAAATTTCTTTGTTGCGCCCAAAAGATTCAGCGATGCAGCCGCAAAGTAGCTTACGCAAATCCAGATTTCCTCATCATACGGATTTTCGGAAAATCCGTATGCCTGTCGTCCGTCAATTTCTCTTTGCCTACAGCAGTTGGAAATAAAACCAGAAGGTGTAAGCTGTGCATCAAAGGCAAACTTGCTATTCATAAATAATTCCAATTTCATGCCATTAGATTTATTGTATGCTTTCTGCAATAGGGCAGATATTCTGATAGCAAGTCCCGTGCTAGCAATAGTGGCAACCTCTTCCCCTTGATCCCTAAAGCCCCCAGTGGTAGAATCAGCACAGCTCTTCAAATATTTTTCAAAGCTCTGAATTCTACCGGCACCCAACATATCATCTAAATTCTCCAAAGAGCATTTTCTGCCAGTAAATGACAACAGTATCTGCGCCGTTCTTAATGCACCATAGGCAGCTTCCAAAGAGGGTTTTCTGTCTTTATCATTAGCGTACCAACACCCGTAATCATCGCTAAAATAGAATCTCTTTTTCAATATTGATCGATTTATTGTATCGTCGTCAAACAAGATTTTGTGCAAGGGTAAAATGAACTCAGCATCAAGCCATTCAGCAGATAAAGCGCGCAACGACTCCAATGCATGAAAGCCTGCAATAATATCTGCCGAATTCCATTGGCTTAACATTTTTCTGAAATATGGACGACATAGAACTTCTTTGACTTCCTCATCAGGATTGTCCGTGCTAATGCGGGCAATTTCATATTCGCAACTAGGTGTCACTGTAAGGCGAATATCGGGCTGTAAATGCTTAATCAGTAAGAAACGCTCAATTATTGGGCGGTAAATTGGAGTGAGTCTATCAACCACCCGAGTTGACATCCAAAGAAGCCACAGGCAGGGCATGCTTATAAGACCTGCAACGAATAGACAGACTACTGATGTCTGCAGGGCTGATGAAAGAGTCCCACTGAGCATAAGATAGATCATGGCAGAACAAATGATTGCAGCAAACAATATCAGCATTTTGGACAAGCATATGAGTGATTTTAATTTCATGTTTTTACCTATGTATGATCAATGCATAAAAGAGTGCCGCAGTAATCACCCAAATAATAATGGTTATGATACCGAAAAGTCTCTTGAGCAATTGAACGTATGGTTCAACTACGACAGGTGTTGAAACATCAGATTCATAAAGGCGAAAATCGATATCGACGAGCTTGATTCTAAGCGTGCAGTATACTGCTGCAAGGCCGATCAGCAGAACTATAATGAACAATGCAGGCAACCACAGTGATAGAACGACAAAATTGGCGATTGTTATCACATGAAATGGAAACGTCATGAGTACTGCAGACGTCAGACTATAGAAGATACATAGATTCCCTTGCTGGCACTTTTCCCCACGCATAAAAAGGCGTCGCTGTTTTTCACACTGCAAAGGCAATCGCTGGACTTTCTCTCTGAACCTTTTTAGTTCAGCCTTATCCAAACTGTTTTTATAAATAATGAGGCCTATTGGCACTATGCCCGGCATAATTGCAAGGCATAATAGCAGCTTAAAGAAAGTATTCGCCAAGTTATCCATCCCATCTACACTCCATTCATATCAGATGCGATTGCTCCGTTTGGTGCACTCCGACGCGATTGACCATTCATATATTGCATAATAGGTCTTACATGAGAAAAGCTATCTGCAATCTTATCTGCCAAAATGCGCAATAAGGTAATCACCCGTAAATTCCTACAGCAGCCAAACAACCAATGACATTGCCAAATAGCGGGCTCCGTTATTCACTGTCAAGTCTTTTTACTGAATTCCAACTAATAATAGCTAATATCGGGCGGATTGTCAATTTTAAAATGCTATCACTTTCGCAGCTACCGCCTAGCCTTGGAGATTCATATCATGGTCGGACTGGCTTCGCAGTTTCGACACATTAGGAAAATAAAAGCGGACAAAAGTAATCCGAAATTACTTGATATTGGGCACTATCGAGCGGGGCAATTGCATGCACCTATTCATAAGACAGACATAGGATTGCGCCGATCAAGAAACGGAATTTCAGGGGATGATAGAATCAAGTTTGCGGTCAGCCATTCCATCAATATTGTGGAGTAAAAGGGATTTCTTGTCGCTGCCGGGTTCTCCATATTGAAATTCGCGGGCTTGACCGGCGGGGCGGATTTGATTATAATCCTTGTCTAAAATTGAAAACTAGTGCTGGAAGTCAAATATCTAAAATGGAGAGACTGATATGATCAAGAAAGTCGGTATTGTCGGGTTCGGCCAGATGGGCGCGGGAATCGCCCAGGTGGCGGCGCAGGCCGGTTATCAGGTAACGGCCAATGAGGTCAGCGAGGAACTGGTCCAAAAAGGGATCAAGGGAATCACCAAACAACTGGATAAGGCGATCGAGAAAGGGAAACTCGATGCCGCCGGCAAAGAAAAAGTGCTGGGGAATGTCAAAGGGACCACCGATTACTCGGATTTGGCCGATTGCGATATCGTGATCGAAGCGGCCACCGAAAATATGCAGATCAAAAAAGAGATTTTCACCGAGCTGGATAAAATCTGTAAACCGGAGGCAATCCTGGCGACTAATACGTCATCGCTTCCGGTGGGAGATTTGGCCGCCGTGACCAAACGGCGCGATAAGTTCTTGGGTTTGCACTTTTTCAACCCGGTGCCGGTGATGAAACTGGTCGAGGTTGTTTCGACCCTCGATACCAGCGAGGCGACATTTAACGAGGCGTGGGCTTTTGCGCAGGGAGTCGGTAAGTCCCCGGTCAAAGCCAAAGACCGCCCGGGGTTCATAGTCAATGTGCTTCTGATACCGTACCTTCTCGATGCCATTCGCCAGTACCAGAACGGCCTGGCCTCGCGCGAGGATATCGACAGCGGCATGATGCACGGCTGCGGGCACCCAATGGGGCCGCTCACACTGACCGATTTTATCGGGCTGGATACGACCCTGTACATTGCGGATATCATGTTCGAGGAGTTCAAGGACAGCCATTACGCCGCGCCGCCGCTTCTCCGCCGGATGGTCAAGGCCGGTTATCTGGGGAAAAAGTCCGGTCGCGGTTTCTTTGAGTACAATAAGTAAAGGGAGATGATCCTATGGAATACAGGAATATTTTGGTCAAGACCGAGGATAAGATTGCGTTAGTTACAATCAATCGCGAGAAGGCGCTCAATGCTCTTAATGATGAGGTGATAGCCGAGCTGCAGGATTTTTTCCGCCATGCCTGGAACGATGAATCAATCGGCTGTGTCATTCTGACCGGGGCGGGCAAGGCGTTTGTGGCCGGGGCCGATATCGCCGAGCTGGCGCAGTGCGATGTCCCGAAAGCGGTCAAGAAATCAATGCTGGGGTTGTACCTGGCGCAGTCGATTGAGAATTTCCCGCGACCGGTGATTGCGGCGGTCAACGGCTTTGCTCTCGGCGGCGGGTGCGAACTGGCCATGGCCTGCGATATCCGTCTCGCTTCGGAGAAAGCCAAGTTCGGGCAGCCCGAGGTCAATCTCGGTCTGATCCCCGGCTACGGCGGCACTCAGCGGCTGGCTCGGCTGGTCGGACGCGGCAAGGCCAAGCAGATGATTTTCACCGGCGAGCTGATCGATGCCCACGAGGCGCACCGGATCGGGCTGGTGGATGAGGTCTATCCGCCCGAAGAATTGATGAACAAGGCAATGGAGATGGCCAGGCTGATTCTTTCCAAGGCGCCGGTGGCGGTGGCAACCGCGAAAGAGTGTATCAACCGCGGCCTCGATGTCAATATTCAGAGTGGCTGCGATTTCGAGAAAGCCAATTTCGGTAATATCTTTGGCACCTCCGATGCCGTGGAGGGGATGAAGGCTTTCCTCGAAAAGCGCAAGGCCGAATTTAAAGGCAAATAGCAACCAAACGGCACGCTCCGGCGTGCCGTTATCATTTTGGATGAACTCATTTAACGGTTCCCGGCGGGGGAGTCGGGCGAGATTTTTCTTTCTCATCCCGGTCTTCCTCTTACTGACTATCACCGATCTTTCTGCGGCGGGATTTCGCACTGCTGTTGCCGCTTACAGGAATCCGAATACCGATCAGTGCCGTAAGATAGTAATGGTGAATGAATCGATTGACCTGCCTTATGGAACAATTTCATTTCTGAACGGTACACTCTATATCACCGGTTTCATCGATACGCTTCCGACCATTGCTTTTTTTGTCGGCGAGGGGGTGTTCGTATATAAACCGCCGGATCCGGTCGAAACGCAGCAAGTCCACCGCTATTACGAATCCGATTCGATACTCTTTCCTCTTGAGGAAATATATTTTGCCTTCCCGCAGAATTCGGAACTTCTTGTACGATATTTCAATCAGGGTGAAATGACCCGGTTTCCCGCGAAAGACAAGTCGCGCTTCAGTTACATGCAGCGCCTTCCCGAAATGACCTATAAGTATAATCTTCCTCTGGATTTATATAAGGCGGCTGTCGAGCAACTCCCGGATTTCTTCTGGATCGATATGCACCATCAGAACAAGCATACGCTCTATTCCTTTAATCCCTATCAGAGAGAGCAGGTTGCGGTTTCTCTTTATCGCCCCGGTTTCAAGGAACCGCAGGTTGTTTCTTCAATTTCGAGTGTTTCCGGGGAAACGCCGGCCTATCTGGATGAATATGATCTTTACGACTATAACATGGATATCAATATTCTCACTTATGCCCGATCGAGCATTGTCTGCCGCATGGCGCTGGCTATGAACGGCGATAGCCTTAAAGTAATCAAGTTTAATTTTCCGGCCGACTATGCCGTCGACTCGGTCTGGGGGGATATCGCCGATTCCAGCGCTTATATCAAAGAGGCCGATCGACAGGGGCTGGCAGTACAACTACCGCGTTTTTGCCATAAGGGGGATACGGCCAGGATAAACGTGGCCTATCGAGTCAACCTGTTCTATAATTACGATATCTACAGCGTGGTGCAAAAGGATATGGTTCACTGGTACCCCCACAGCCGATACTGGCATCAGTCGAATTTCGATGTCACATATAAAATTGATCGCGGCTTTGCTTTTACTTCGGTTGGCGACAAAGTGAGTGATACCATAATTGACGGCAAGAAGATACTGCAGTATATAACAACTTTTCCGGTGGCATACCTCACTTTTGATTATGGAATCTTTGACAGTCTGATGGTTGATTCGTCGGATATCCCGATCAAGATTTTCTATATATCCAGAGCGCTCAACACGGGCTTGTGGGGTAGCGGCAGTGTCAGGAATGTGGCGGAGGACGTTTCGCGGTCGCTCCGATTCTTCTCCGAGAAATTTTCTCCGTATCAATTCAGCCGGCTTGACGTGGCTGAGATGGCCGGCTGGTATGGGGTGGGTGCGCCCGGAATCGTGCATCTGTCCCGTTTCACATTCCTTAAAACGCATTTGGGCGTTGATGACCTTTTCCGTGCCCATGAAGTGGCCCATCAGTGGTGGGGGCTTACCGTGATTCCAAAGACTTATCATGACATCTGGCTGACCGAAGGGCTGGCGGAATATTCGGCGATGCTCTATATCCAGTTGATAAAGTGTGAGGAGAAGGTCTTCCGCGAAAACTTGCGCGAATGGAAGAGATTAATTACTCAGAAGGGGACAACCGAGTTCGGCAAATCGGACGGGTTCCGGGCCGGAGCGATTATCCTGGGCGACCGGCTCGCCTCCGAAATATCCCCCATTGACCGCAAGATCATGGTCTATTATAAGGCAGCTTATATGCTTCATATGCTGCGGCTTCAACTGGATGGGATGCAGCCAAACCCGACCATGTTTATGAGCCTTCTCTCGCAATTCGCCCGAAAATTCGCTGACAGGATGACTACTTCGGAAGATTTTATTGATGTTGCGGCGGAATTTCTGGGGCCGAAGACGGAACAATTTTTCTCGCAATGGCTGTATGGCTGGCAGGTTCCCAAATTGAAGAAAAAGTCAAAAATTGGGGCGGACGGTTCGGTTGAAGTTATAATCGATGTGAGCGAAACAGGTGAGAAATTCAGCACCATCTATCCGATACAGTTCAAACTATCTGATGGGACGATCAAGACCGAATTGATAACTCTCACTCTGGGTCGGAATCTCTTTCATTATGTACCTGAGGCTGGAAATAAAGTCAAATCGGTCAAATTCAATCCTGATGATGATATTTTGGAGCGCTGAAAGAACTCGGAAATGACTTCAAATGAAGACGGATTCTTCGTAAATTAGTTATATGGAACTCCTCTCGCTTTTCCTGACCGCTTTTGTCGTCGGTTTTTCCGGCGCCCTGATGCCGGGGCCGCTTCTGGCCGTCGATATTGCCGAAACCCCCTCCAAGGGGTTTCGTACCGGACCAATAATTACCGGCGGCCATGCCATCGCCGAACTGGCCGTGGTGATTCTTCTCTCTTTCGGATTAGCCGCACTGGTTAAGGAAAACAAAACTATCGGAAATGTGATCGGTGTTGTCGGCGGCGGGATGTTGATTTTTATGGGATTGGGCATGCTCTACGACCTGTGGAAATCGAAGCTCAAAACCGTCGAGGGTCCCACCGCAGGGAAAAATTCCGGCCGGCTGGTGCTGGATGGAATGGTCGCCTCCCTTTCAAATCCTTACTGGTTTGTTTGGTGGGCCACAACCGGTTCGGCTTTTCTGGTTCGTTCTCTAAAACATGGCCTTCTCGGGCCGGCCGTCTTCTATGTGGGGCATATTCTCTCCGACCTGGTTTGGTACAGCCTGGTCAGTTTCCTTATCTGGAAAGGGCGCAAGCTGATTGCCGGGACAGGATATAAGATTCTAATCGGGGCTTGCGCGCTGTTCCTTCTTTATCTGGGGGGGCTTTTTATTCATGATGGGATCACCGGGGCGATTTAGTTCTATCGGGGTGAGGTGCTCTTATGTGTGGGGAATTCTCTTGCCTTGGAAAGTGTTTAATCCAAGAAAGGCGACTTTTGCTCTTTCTCAGAGACCAAAAATTGATTAAGATTAGAGCCGCTCCAATAGTCGGAGCGAGATAGTTTGTTATAGATATGAAATTTGCCAATTTTGTTCATCTGCATACTCACAGCCAGTATTCTCTGCTGGATGGCGCCTGCGAGCTGGAAGCGGTGATTGAGCTGGCCCGGCAGTATAAGATGCCGGCGCTGGCCATAACCGACCACGGAAATTTGTTCGGAGCGGCTGAGTTCTACAAAAAGGCAATGAAAGCCGGAATAAAGCCGATTATTGGGACCGAGGCTTACGTTGCCGCCGGCTCCCGATTTGACAAAAAGCCCTCCGGGACTTACCCCGATGGCGGGTTTCATCTGGTTCTTCTGGCCAAGAATCAGACCGGGTATAAAAACCTCATCAAATTATCCTCGGCCGGGTATCTGGAAGGTTTCTATCATCGGCCCCGGATAGACAAGGAGCTTCTGCGCGAACACTCCGAGGGGCTGATTGCGCTTACAGCCTGCATGAAAGGTGAAGTAAACTGGTTTCTTCTGCACGGCGCGCCGGAAAAAGCCGCCGCGACCGCCAGAGAATACAACGAAATTTTCGGCGAGGGGAGCTTTTTCCTGGAAATTCAGAATCATGGGCTCGAAAAGGAAAAGCTCCTGATCCCGATGATATATACGATTCATCGCGATACCGGCCTTCCTCTTGTGGCCACCAATGACTGTCATTATTTGCGCCAGGCCGACTGGGAGGCGCATGATGCTCTTCTCTGTATCCAGACCGGGAAATTTGTCTCCGATACGGACCGGATGAGGTATGAAACCGACCAGATTTATTTCAAATCGCCGGAGGAGATGAATCAATTGTTCGGTGAGTTTCCTGAGGCGCTGCAGAATACGATACGTATTGCCGAGGAGTGCAACGTGCAGTTGGAAATGGGGAAGCCACACCTGCCCAGTTTCCCCATTCCGGAACGCTTTGTCGATGCCGACAGCTATTTACGCCACCTGGCCGAAGAGGGGTTGATTGAACGATATAAGAAGTTTACCGAAGAGCTCAAGAAACGGCTTGATTTCGAGCTCTCCGTTATAAAGCAGAAGGGTTATGCCGGATATTTTCTGATCGTTAAGGACTTTATCGATTATGCCCGTTCGCAGGACATCCCGGTTGGTCCGGGGCGTGGCTCGGCGGCCGGGTCGCTGGTTTCTTACTGCCTGAAAATCACCAATATCGACCCGATGAAATACTCGCTCCTCTTTGAGCGATTTCTTAATCCGGAACGGATGTCGATGCCGGATATCGACATTGATTTTTCCGATCGGGGGCGGGACAAGATAATTGAGTATGTTGTTAAGAAGTACGGGAAGGAAAATGTCTCGCAGATTATAACTTTCGGCACGATGGCCGCGCGGGGCGTGGTGCGCGATGTGGGGCGGGTGCTGGGAATGCCGTATTCCGAGATCGATCGAATCGCCAAGATGATTCCTTTCGCAACCGATATGACGCTCGAAAGGGGGATGGCGCAAAATCCCGAGTTGAAGGAATTGTATGACAAGGATGTGCGGGTAAAGAAGTTGATTGACCTTTCCAAAACTCTGGAAGGGCTGGCGCGCCACGCCTCGACACATGCTGCCGGAGTGGTGATTGCTCCCAAAGCGCTTACCGAATACGTGCCTCTTTTCAAAGGCTCCAAGGACGAAATCACGACTCAATTCGATATGAAGATGGTTGAGGAGATCGGCCTTCTCAAGATGGATTTTTTGGGGCTGAGGACACTGACTGTCATCCAGGACTCCCAGACCATGGTCAAAGAGAATCATGACAAAGTGATCGTCCTGGATGACATTGATCTCAACGATAAAAAGGTTTACAAGCTTTTTTCGCGCGGTGATACGATTGGGATTTTTCAGTTTGAATCAAATTGAATGCGCGATTACCTTCGCCGCATCAAGCCGGAAAACCTGACCGACCTGGCGATGATGAATGCTCTCTATCGCCCCGGGCCGCTCGATTCGGGAATGATCGATACGTATATCGAGCGAAAAAACGGCTCCAGTGCGGTCCAATTTGAGCATCCCAAGCTGGAGAAAATTCTGAAAGATACTTATGGGGTGATTGTTTTCCAGGAGCAGGTGCTTCAGATCGCCAATGCTCTGGCCGGCTACAGTATGGGAAAGGCCGATATTCTTCGCAAGGCGATGGGTAAAAAGCAGGCAGAATTGATGGCCGAGCAGAAGAAGGAATTTCTGGATGGATGTGATAAACAGCATATCGATGCCAAGGTTGCCGCTTCCGTTTTCGAGCAGATAGAGACTTTCGCCCGCTACGGATTTAATAAGTCGCATTCGACCGGATATGCCTTGATCGCCTACCAGTGCGCTTATCTGAAAATTCATTATCCTCAGGAATTCATGGCGGCCAACATGACCTCCGAAACGGACTCGCCCGATCGGATATATATATTAATGGATGAATGCCGCCGGCTGAATATCACCGTGCTTCCCCCCGATGTAAACGAATCCCTGAAAGCATTCAATGTCAGGGAGGGAAAGATCCGGTTCGGGCTTCTGGCGGTGAAAAATGTGGGCGAGGGAGCCGTTGAGGCGATAATCGAGGCGCGCAACGGCGGCGGGAAATTCACCTGCTTCGCCGACCTGGTCAGCCGGGTTCAATCCCGCAATCTTAATCGCCGAACCCTGGAGTCGTTGATTGCGGCCGGGGCCCTCGATTCGCTCCCGGGCAATCGCGCCCAGAAGACTACTATCGTTGAGGAAATGCTCGAATTCGGGCAAAAAGTTTCCTCATCGGCCAATACGGTCGACCTCTTCGCGGCCGGCGGCACAAAAATCAAACGCACCGAACCACCCTATCCGGATATCCCCGATTGGTTGATTTCCAAGAGACTTGCCAGCGAAAAGGAGACTCTCGGTTTTTATGTCTCGGGGCATCCCCTTGACCGGTATCGGGCGGAGCTGGCGGCTTTTGGGACGATCGATACGGCCCGGCTTATGGAAGTGAAAGACGGCCGGGAAGTCCGGTTCGGAGGGATTATCTCGGCGTTGAAGGTAATGAATGACAAGCGGGGCAACCGGATGGCTTTTGCCACAGTGGAGGATTTCAAGGGAAAAGTGGAATTGATCCTATTTTCCGATTGCTATGACAAGGGGAAAGCCTATATTATAGAAGACAACATGATCATGCTGACCGGACGGGTATCCACGCGTGAGGGGGAGGCACCCAAAGTCATTGTCAGCGATATATTTCCACTGGAATCGCTGTCCGAGCGATTCAACTGCCAGTTGGTCATCAGGATTGATGAGGAGACAACCGAAAGAAAACTAAACGCCATTCAGGGGACACTTGAAAAAAACCAGGGGAAAACTCCGGTGATTTTTGCGGTGCGAAAAAATGGCGAGGAATACTTGATAAAATCGAACAGATTCATGGTCACGCCCGAAAATAAGCTTCTGTTGAAACTCAAGGAGATACTTGGAGAATCGTCAGTTTATCTCCAGCCGCCTCGATGAAAAAGGGGAACCTTAAATCGCTTAATATGTTAAAATATAAAATGTTTAGAATCCCGGAACCCGATAAGTAAGGTTGAGACCGATGAAAAAACTGATCTTTGTTATTATTCTCGTTTTGCTGCCGTTATCATTTCCCTTTGCCCAGGATAAGAGTACGAAAAAGAGTGACAAAGATAGTCCCGCCAAGGTCGATACGACCAGGATAATCTGGCATCCATACGATGTCGGTCTGAAACTGGCCAAAGAAAGCGGCAAGCATATCGTGGTGAATTTTACCGCCAAATGGTGCGGCTACTGCAAAAAGATGGAAAAGGAAACTTTCTCCATGCCCGAGGTGATAAAATTCCTTAACACCAATTTTGTCTGTATCAAAGTCGATGGGGATTCGAAAAACGAGTTGAATATCGGCGGCTACAAAATCACCGAGCAAAATCTGGCGCGCAATGAATACCGGGTCAGCGGGTATCCGACTTTCTGGTTTCTGAAATCAACCAGCGAGCGGATCGGCCCGGTAACCGGGTATCAGCCGACCGATAGATATCTGGATATGCTCTATTTTGTCAAAGATGACATTTATCAGAAAATGACTTTCAACGACTATATCACCAAGGGTGGCCGAAAAGTGAATAATTAAGATGATGTTAAGAAAGATGAAAAAGATTTTATTTCCCGCTTTGATTATTGCTCTGGGGGCGCTCATTTTTTCCTGCTCGAAATCAAATAATAACAATGCCTCGGGGAATCCCGGAGCGGCATCGCAGGTAGCGACAAATATTCCCGCAGGGCCCACTTTCGCCGCGGCCGATCTGAATGGCGGCACCAGAGCATTTGAGGAGTTCAAGGGGAAAGGGCCGCTGGTGCTGAATTTTTGGGGAACCTGGTGCCCGCCCTGCCGCAAAGAGCTTCCCGATCTGAAAAAAATCTACGCTGATTTCAGGCCGCAGGGTTTGGAAATAATCAGCCTGGCGGTGAAAGATAATCCCGGGCGCGTAAGAGAGTTTGTGCAGCAGAATGGGATGGAGTGGGTGATGCTGATGTCGAACCGTGAGGCGGAAATTGCTTTCAATGTCACGGTGGGGATTCCGACCACCATATTTATCAATCGTGATGGGGTGGAGGTCTCGCGGCTGATCGGGATGCAGTCGTACGCAAGTTTCAAGAAAGAAATAGATAAAATCATATAGTTTTGTCGGGCACGAGCCCCACGCTCGTGCCATTTTCCTCTTTGTCATTCTGGCGAAAGCCAGAATCCAGCTTTGAAGGGGTCGATCGACGTGTCGACCCGAGCCCGGGTGCCCCACCCGCTTGCGTGTGTTTTGGCTTTGTAGGTCAATGACCCCTTGGGGTCTTGACATTGCGCCATAGGCGCAAATTTCCGAGGTAGGTCGGTGTTCCGAGATTCCGTGCAAGCGGAATCGAGAAACCCGACATCTTTGCTGCCATTACAGTGATCTACGGAAAGGCTATTTCTGCATCATATAACTGCTGTTGCGGATATATTTGCCGCCCGAACGGGTCATCATTTTGAACATGATAAATTCGCGGCGCACGGTGCAAAAATCTTCATACAACTCGCCGATTATGCTGTTAACCTCTTTCTCGGAATAGACGCGATTGAGTTCAAATTTCTGCAGAATATGCTCCAGCAGGTAACGGCGTTTCTTTCTCTGCGCCGGAAGCGCGGTCAGGCGCCCATTGCGGACAAAGTGGCGCACCACCGCCGAACCGGGGTCTTTTTGCATCTGATTGGACTGAAGTTCCAGCCAGGCCAGAAGCTCTTTTTCGGATACGCGCCAGTCTTTGCCGATCTTATAAGCAACAATCTCCCCTTTCTGCAGTTTGCGGGCAATGACCTGGGGATTCATTTTCAGAATTTCGGCAATCTCGGCGGTCGTGAAGAATTTGAGTGTTTCGCTCATGGCGGCTTTTATCCTTTCTCCAAAAATATCATACTAAATCTAAAGGTATAATAACGGATTATGCGGTATTGTCAAGCATTATTTTGCGTTCTAGTGTGGTGTCCCTAACGCTTCTTTACAGCGATCGATTTTTCGGAGGATCATATTTGCGTTTTTGGTCCAGCGAAAGACGGTCGGTTTCCGGTTATAGTCTCTGATATAGTCGTTGATGGCGATGATTAGTTGTTTGA
>JAPLUR010000055.1 GCA_026397505.1 Candidatus Zixiibacteriota bacterium | reverse complement strand
ATGCTCCCCCGAGCCTGAACTGTATTGCGTTCAAATGGCCAGGGAGAAGGAGCAATTTCCTCGCCCCGCAGAAGCTGGAATTTTCGGCCGCATCCTGCCGTTAGCAGGATCGGTATCAGACAACCCAAAAAGATAAACTTCAATTTCATTAGAAATTCCATCCAAAAAAGAAATCAAAGGTGGTCTGAGGGCTAATAGTCGAAAAATCGGTTGTCCTTGAGAAATCAAAGCGGAGAACAACGACACCGCCCAGGGCCACTCTGAAACCGGTTCCAAATGAACCAAGGAATTGATCGAAATGATCATCCCAGGCCGAGCCAGCATCAAAGAAAAGCGCCCCCCGGATAGCCTGGAAATTGATTCCGCCGAAGGGGAATCCGACCAGAAGATTATCTATCAAGGGGAAACGAAGCTCATTCGAGGAAAAGAGGACATGTCGATTATAAAAAGCCCTATGGTCGTATCCCCGGAAAGACCAGCTCCCCCCGAAATAAATTCGCTGAGGTTCCCTGCCGCTGGAGCTGAAAGCGAACAGCCGCGAGGCATAAGCGGAGTATTTCCCCAACCGCAGATAATGGCGTAAATCGATCAGGCCGGTACGATTGAAGAGTTTCCCCTCATCGAGCGCGGAGGTGATACCGACGGTAAAATTGTACCGATGTCCTTCAATCGGTCCCGAGACATCCCAAATGGAATTATCGGAGATGAACGTAAAATAGTTGGACATTAACGGCGCCCGCCGCCGGTACCCGATAACCCAGCTATCTTTGTCGGAATAGCGAAGATAGGTGGTGGTTTCCAAGCGATTGAATTTCGAGAGCGGGTAATTGAGATAGGCCAATCCACCTACCTGCCGTTCATAATAGTAGCCTTCATAATCATTGAAGTATTCATCATACAGATGATAAACACCGACACCCCAATTGAGACGGTGCTTTTTATTGAAATAAGACACGGCGACATTGAAGCTGGAGAGGAAATCATCTTTTGTCTGCGCCGTGTTGGTTAAAAGGAAATAGAAAGCATTATTGCCAAGCATGTCGGAAAGGGCCACCTGCAGTCCCCCCAGCGAGCCATAGACCGGATCATACGAAACGGCCGATTGAGCAATATCAAAGGAGTAGTCGGTGCGGTATTTCACCGAGGATTTGACGTACTTCTGGTCCAGCAGGCCGGGTTTCCAGAAAGTAGCGCCCGAAGATGTTTTTTCCCCGGGCAGGATGATGCTGTCATTGATGCCTGTACGATAGATTTGAAAACCGAAATCCTGATAGCCGGTGAAGACAATGTTTTTTCCGTCAGGGGTGAGCCGGGGGTCGTAGGCGCCATTCATGAGAGTAGTGAGCTTGTTGGAAGTGCCATCGGGATTAAGGCGGTAAATATTAAAAGCGCCGTCTCGATCAGAAGAGAAATAGGTACCGCCCGAGGCGGCATCGGGATTGATATCGCGCCATTTTCCGAAAGTCAACTGGGCCGGGGTACCGCCTGAGACGGGAATTTTATAAAGATTCAAGGCGCCGGTTTCGCCGTCGAGGCAGCGGTCGGAGGAAAATATGATTGTATCGCCGCCTCTGGAGAAAACAGGATCAGTATCATAATAAATGTCATTTGTCAGTTTGGTGAGAAGGCCATTTTCAAGCCCGATCAAATAGATATCAGTTTGTCCCGACTTATCCGCTCCACTGAAAACCGCATAGCGACTGTCGGGGGAAAAACGGGGCGAAATAATGGCCGCCATTCCGGGAAACTCGAATTTATTTATCACTTTTTTCGTGTACAGGTCATACAGATAAAGAACATCATGCTCGGCCGATTTGGAGGAGAAGACAATTCGACCGGAATCATTGGCATCAATGCCGCTCTGGAGAAGGTGGAGAGATTCAAAGCCGGCCGACCTTTCACCCTTGAGGAGGGTGCGCAGTTTTTTCTCGTCACCGGCCGGAGGCATCATATATAGCCCCGAATAACCGAGGCGATTGGCTTTGAAGATAATCCATTCGCCCGAATCGCGGCCGTTATGGAGACGAACGGGAACTCCTTTAACGGCGTAACCACTCCGGGTCAACTGACTGGCTTCCTGCGGCGCCAGGCCGCGGTCGGCGATCTGCGGGAAATATGTTTTCTTGAGATGATACTCCCATTCCTTCGATATCTCATCCAGCGAATGTCCTACGGTGTACTTCATGATTTCATCGAGATCGCCTCCCTTCCACCAGTTCTCAAAAATCATAATCAGTTTTTCAGAACCATAGCGGTCATTGATGAACTGGCAGATGGACTGCCCCAGTTTATACATGAAATAACTTCCGGAGATTTCGTACAAACGGGAAATCGGGTAGAGGCGGCCGGAGATAACCATATCTTTCAGAATCATATCGGCTTCGGTATCCCAATCGGTTGACCAGTACTCGGCAATCCCCTCGATAAACCAGAGCGGTGGCGGCGCCATGCGGAAGTACCGCTGCCGCGACATGACCGATTCCAGCTTGGAAATGGTGAAAACGTGCACCAGTTCATGTCTGACGACGTGGGCAAAATCGTAATAAGAGCCGTGGAAAGGAACGACAACACGCCCTTTCAGAAACTCAGTGAATCCGCCCACCGATTCCGGAATAAGGGTGGGTGTCACATTGGTCTGGGAAAAATAATTGGGCGAACTATATATAATGAGGGGAATGGGGGTGTAAATTTCGTGACGGAAACGAGCGGCCAGCTGGCGGTAGGCATCCTCGGCAATCCGGGCGGCAATCCGAGCCACTCCTTCTTCTTCTATATAGAAGAATATCCGGAAGTGCTCGGTTTCCATAACCTGCCAGTCGAAGCTGGTGTACTGCACTTTGTTCTTGCCGAAATAGAACTGCGCCTGAGTAACTGTCGGCATAGCCAGAAGCGATAGAACCAGCAATATACCGCACAGGATATTTGATCTAAGCGCCGGCAATTTCATTTTCATGGCAAATATACGCCGTTCAGTATGGAAAGACAATCTTTCCCGGATTTCCCGTCCGACAATTTCCTTCCTGGCGCTAAATATGTATTTCACAACCTATCTATATATTTATCGGCGGGAGGGGCGTCCAACTGCAACCGGAGGCGGAGAAAGGGATAATTCACCTGATACCGATTTCAAAGCCGCAACCTGTGCATTGGCCATTTTCCAAACCGGTCACTTCTATTTTATAGCCGCGCCGTCGAATTAGCCGGGCGCGGCACTTGGGGCAAAAAGTGTCCGACATATCGGGCAGGTTGACATTGCCCAGATAAACATAGTTGAGTTTCCGGGAGGCTATTGTATGGGCGCGGAGAAGGCTCTGAATCGGAGTGGCCGGGAGGCGCATTTTGAATGCGGGATAATAGGCCGAAAAATGCAGCGGGATTCGCGGCGAAATTCCGGCGACAAAGTCGGTCAGAGCGCCAAAGTCGGTGTCCGAATCATTCATTCCGGGTATGACCAGGTTAGTGATTTCCAGGTGAACTCCGGCATCAAAGAATCTCCCGATATTGTTTAAGACCGGTTCCAGTCTTCCCTTGCAAACCTTCTTATAAAATTCTTCTTTCATCCCTTTCAGATCGATATTGGCGGCATCGATAAGCGGGAGAATCTCCTCCAACGGCTCCGGGTTGATATACCCGTTGCTCACCAGGACATTTTTCAGCCCGGCTTTCTTTATAAGACGTCCCGACTCCCTGATATATTCAAACCAAATAAACGGCTCGGTGTAAGTATAAGCGACCCCGATCGAGCCATTCCTCTCCGCCAGTTTAACCAATTCGGTCGGAGAGACATTCTGGGTGGCCACTCTGGTTTGGGAGATTTCCCAGTTCTGGCAGTTTTCGCAGGCAAAATTGCAGCCATTGGCGCCGGTGGAAAAAATCACCGCTCCGGGATGAAAATGGTAGAGCGGTTTTTTTTCGATCGGGTCATAGCAGGCGGAAACCAACTCGCCGAAATTGTCGGTCACCAGTTCTCCCTCACGGTTGAAACGGGAACCACAGATGCCGACTTTTCCATCTGAAAGGAGACATCGGGCCGGGCAGAGAAGGCACCGGACTTTATTCGCTTCCAGTTTTTCGTAATAGGAGGCTTCAATAATCATAATGCCTAACGCTTTTGATTTTTCAATATATATTCTACGGCATTAAAGAGAGTATTGACAATTAATTCCGGTTTGATCAGATGAGGATTTTTGAGCTTAGCTTCCTCTTCCCTGCCATATCCGGTGCGGACAAGGATTCCGCGGGCGCCGACCACGGCGGCCAGGTCGTTGTCGGTCAATTTATCGCCGATGACGAAGGAATGAAAGGGATTGAGATTGTGCTTGCGACAGGCCTGCTCGATCATTCCCGGCGCGGGTTTGCGGCAATCACAGTCAATAGCATATTCGGCAATAATGCCCTCGGGAAGATGCGGACAATATAGAATATCATCAATGGGGGCACCACGCCCGGCAAACAGGCTGAGGAGGCGTCGATTGATTTCAGCGACGGTTGACTCGGAGAAATAGCCCCGCGCAACACCCGATTGATTGGAAATGACGATTATCTTATACCCGGCCGCGCGCGCATTTATAATCGCTTCCACCGCTTTTTCCTCCGGCTCGACCTCATCAGAGTGGCTCAGGAATTCCTTTTCTTTGATGAGCGTGCCGTCGCGGTCGATAAATAAGGCCTTTTCTCCCCGGGCGTTTGAAGTAAGGAGATGCGCAACCTGTTCAAAGACATTATCCACCGAAATGCCGGTAAAGCAGTACTGCCGGTCGCGGAAGCAGGGACGCCTTCCATGCAGGGAACAGGGGCGGCAGTATTCATCGACCTGTATGATCATATCTTTCAGACCGCGGGGATAAAATCCCAGCGTGGGATGGGTCGGACCAAAAATCGCAAGCACCGGCGTTCCTACCGCGGAGCCCAGATGAGCCAGAGCCGAATCATTGCTGATAAGTAGGTCGGTCGTTGACAGAACGGAAGCGAGTTCAGTCAAGTCGGCGTTGACAAATGATTTTATTCGTTCCCGGGAAAGTCTCTCCCCAGTTTTGATACAATCTCCATCTTCGCCGGAGAGGATAAGAATCAGGTTGGCATTCAGTTCATTGTATACTTTGTTTATAAGCGCATCGAATCGCTCGGGGGGCCATTTCTTGGTGGGATAAGAGGCGCCCGGGGCGACCGCCACGGTAACGCGCGTCTCCGAAAACAGAGGGGGACAATCAGGCAGAGTATTTCTGTTGATAGCAGGACGCGAGGCATATATTTTCCCTCCGATTTCCCTGACGGCGGCATTATAGAGATCAATGGTGTGAGGAGCCGGTTCGATAATCCTTTTCCCTTTTCCTCTGCGGACGGATGCATATCTTTCCCACCGCCGCTTCTGATACCGAACTTTTCTTGCCGCGGCTAAATGCTTTGATAAGTACCATGAACGAAAATTACCATGAAGATCTATGATCAGGTCAAAAGTGTCCCGGTCGAGCATTTCCGCCATGTGAAATAGTTGAAGGGGGGTTCCCGCGCGGGGAAATCCAACCACTTCATCTGCGCCGGTTAAGGTTCGGGCCAGAGGAGCAATATGCTCTCTGGTAAGAAATGTTATTTTGCCTTGAGGAAAAGCGAGTTTCAGGTTAATCAGAGCCGGCGTAGTCAGAATAACATCGCCGATCGCCCCCAGCCTTATGACCAGAATCTTAAACATAAGCCTACAGGAAATGATAGACGCCGAAAGCGCCGACTAAGAGACAATATATTCCAAAATAAACGAATTTTCCTCTCTTGATGATTCCAAGGAGCATGTATACGGAGAGAAGCCCCAGTATCAATGAAATCAAGGTTCCGCTCAGATATTGGCCAATCAATTGCGTGTCCATAGAGAAAATCTCTTTAGCCTTAAGGAGGATGGCCCCGGCAACGGCCGGAATTGAAAGGAGAAAGGAGAACTCCGCCGCTGCAACCGGCTTGACGCCGCAAAACAATCCGGCCGAGATGGTGGCGCCGGAACGGGAAATCCCCGGAAGAATCGCTACTGCCTGCCCAATACCGACAATGATTGACCGGGTTATATTTATTTCATTATTTCCTTTTTTGACCAAGGTGGTGGTCAGAAGCATCAATCCTGTTATCAGGAGCATGATCGAGGTCATAAGCGGCGCACCGAAAGCAGCCTCAAAAAAATCCTTGAAAAGAAGGCCGGCCAGTCCGGCCGGGATGGAACCCAGCAGGAGATATAAGATCATTCGCCGTTCGGCAATCATTGCGGAATTAAAAAGGGATTTTATCAGAAACAATATCTTCTTTCGGAAATAGATAAGAACCGCCAGAAGGGTGCCAAAATGGAGCAGCAGTTCAAAGACCACCCCCGGCACTTTGGCATGCAGAAAATGTTCGGCCAGCACCAGATGACCGGATGAGGAGACGGGCAGAAATTCGGTCAAGCCCTGAATGATCCCCAGTATAATGGCATCAAAGTAATTCATATAAAAAGCTCCGGTTACAGCCGGAGCTCCCACTGTTAAAGAAATTCACAGATAGCTCAAAAGACCCGGAATTCCAGACCGGTGAAAAAAGCGGTGTTATCATCGATCTGCAGTTCCCCATAGATATTCATCTCCTGGGTCAACTCATATTTGGCACCGAGATTGACTCCCCCCTCAAAATCGGAATGAGAATAATGATTTGAGACCCTGTCCAGCCGAAGATTCAGCGCGGCGTACGGAATCAACCTCTGTCCGGAGCTGAATCGATAGGGAATCGAACCAATAATATTCCCGCCCAGTTGGAGATAAGAATAGCCATTATAATCCACATATTCAAAGAAGCCGGCGATGGCCATATCAAAAGGCTGTCTCCCGGATTTATTATTATAATCCATGACCTGATATTTAAAATCAGCGCCAATCAGAAATCGCGGGTTGGCATTCCCTTCATCGGGATCGGAGAAACCGAGTTTGAGACGCCCCTCGGTATAATCAGAAAAGCCGTAGCTGAGCATTCCAAAAAGAGTAGTGGCATCATCACCCAATCCGGCATACCCTCCTAGGAAACCGACGCCATATCCACAGGTGCTGGCCGGGTTGAGGGTGCCGGTCAAAATACCGCCAAATGAATATGAAAAGGTTAAGAATAATATTACCATTGACACAAAACAAATTTTCATCGGGGTCATGATTTTCCTCCGTTTCATTATACAATTTTGAAATTATTATATCAGAGGTTCGAATAAGTGTCAACAAAAAATCTCCCGTATAGAATGCCGGGAAATTGGATAGATTTTAACTTGACAAGAAAAGTCGAGTCGTCTTATAATCGTCCTATTACGGTTCTGATGCAGGTTTGCGGGTAGAAATATCATATCTTCTTTTGCGGAGAGGATAAAATATGGCCAAAGAAAGACAACGATGGGGTACGAGGTTAGGCGTGATCCTGGCGGTCGCCGGCTCGGCGATAGGGCTGGGGAATTTCTTGCGTTTTCCGGTTCAGGCGGCCAAGAACGGCGGCGGCGCTTTCATGATACCGTATCTGATTGCCCTTTTCCTTGTGGGAATACCGCTCATGTGGGTGGAATGGACCGCCGGTCGTTATGGCGGCGGCTTTGAGCACTCGAGCGCTCCGGGGATATTTCAATCGCTCTGGAAAAAGAATCGTTTCATAAAATATTTCGGTATCGCCGGAATTTTCGGCCCGTTTCTGATTTTCATGTACTATGTATATATCGAATCATGGTGTCTGGCGTATGCCTATTACTCGATTACGGGGCAACTCTCGAATATATCAAGCAATGTCGGATTCCTCGATTTCCTTCACTCATATCAGGGGGTTGCCAATCCGGGTACATTTGCCGGGACTGTCCCCGCAATTGTCTTCTTTCTCATAACTTTCGTTTTGAATATTTCGGTCTTGTTCTACGGTATCAGGGGCGGAATTGAAAAATTATGCAATATTGCCCTGCCGATATTAATAATATTCGGTGTCGCCCTGGCGGTGCGGGTTATTACCCTATTTGCGCCGGATCCCCTTCATCCCGACTGGAGTTCGATAAATGGTCTGGGATTTTTATGGAATCCCGATTTTTCGGCCCTGAAATCGGCCAAGACCTGGCTGGCAGCAGCCGGGCAGATTTTCTATACCTTGTCGCTGGGAATGGGGGTTATTCTGACCTATTCCAGTTATCTGAAGAAGGAGGATGATGTTGTCCTCTCGGGTCTGGCCGCCTCCTCATCCAATGAATTCGCCGAGGTAATTCTGGGCGGTTCCATTGTCATACCGGCGGCGTTTATATTTTTCGGGCCGGCCGATATTGTCAAGGTAGCCGAATCGGGCGCCTTCAATCTCGGCTTTGTCACGATGCCCCAGATATTCAATCATATTCCGGTCGGAGCAATATTCGGTTTTCTCTGGTTTGCTATGCTCTTTCTGGCCGGGATAACCTCATCGGTGTCCATAAGTCAGCCTTCGGTGGCCTTTCTCGAGGATGAGTTTAATATAAAGAGGCATAAAGCAGTCACCATTTTTGCCACGGCGGCTTTTTTCCTGTGCATTCCGGCGGTCATTTTCCTGCACCGCGGCGTTCTTGATGATCTCGATTTCTGGGGCGGAAATTTCTTTATTGTTTTTGGCGCCACTCTCGAGATAATTCTCCTGGCCTGGATTTTCGGCATCGACAAAGCCTGGGATGAAATGCATCAGGGAGCCAGAATCAAGCTCCCGAGGATTTTCCGGTTTGTCATAAAATATATAACGCCTACGTTCCTGCTGATAATTCTGGGGTACTGGTTTTACACCGACTGGTGGAAAGTGATTACCATGGCCGACGTGCCGAGGGAGAATGTCCCTTATGTTCTGGGGATAAGATTGGTACTGCTGACGCTTTTGATAGTCATCGCTGTATTGGTCTGGCTGGCATGGCGGAAGCGCAAAATGGATAAATATTATTAGAAGGTGATTATATGAATATCGGCGGCTGGATAATGCTTCTTTTTTCCTGGGGAGTAATTCTGACACTGCTTATTTACAGCTTTGTCAAGATATTGAGGGAAAAAGAAAAAGGGCCCAAGAACAATTGAGTCCAGGGCCCACGCAGCTTTGTTAATATATTAATATATATTGTATTTGGAAATTCTATCACGAAGGGTATTGCGCGAAATACCGAGAATTTCCGAGGTTTTCACCTGGTTGGAGCCGAAATGCTTCAGACAGGAGGAAATCAACGCCCGTTCCAGGGCCGATTCCAGAAAGTAATATATCTTCCCCTCCGAGTTATTTATCAGTTTGGGGAGAACCGGATCGATAATCTTTTTGAATAATTCGGTATAATCATCCTGGAGATGGTCGAGGTCGATTTCGATTTTCGAATCGAGTTCGGAGAAAATGGGAAAATCTTCGGGTTGGAGGATGTCCGACTTGGTCATCACACAGGCGGTATGGATATTGTTTTCCAATTCTCTCACGTTTCCCGGCCAGGCGTATTTATTGAGCATGACCAGGGCCTTGGGAGCAATACCCCGGATATCTTTTGACAGCTGTTTGGAGAATTTATTCAGGAAATGGTCGGCCAGAAGCGGGATATCCCCTTTCCGTTCGCGGAGGGGCGGAATATAAATGCTGACCACTTTCAGGCGATAGAATAGGTCGACGCGGAAAGAGCCCTCTTTCATGCACTGCACCAGCGACTTGTTAGTGGCCGCGATAACACGAACATCGACCTCGATTGTATCATTGCCGCCGACTCTTTCGAATTTCTTTTCCTGGAGCACCCGCAGCAGTTTCGACTGGGTCAGCATGGACATATCGGCGATCTCATCAAGAAAGATGGTGCCGTTATGGGCCTGCTCGAATTTCCCGAGTCGCTTGAAATAGGCACCGGTGAAAGCTCCCTTTTCGTGGCCGAACAGTTCCGATTCGAGAAGCGTTTCGGCAAGGGCGGCGCAGTTGACCGAAAGAAAGGGCTTGCTATTGCGGAAGGAATTGCGGTGGATCGCATGGGCGATCAATTCCTTGCCGGTCCCCGACTCGCCGAAAATAAGCACTGCGGCATCGGATTTTGAGACCTGTCCGATAAGTTTGGCGATTTCAACTATTTCGGAGGACTTACCGACGATTTCATTAATTTCCAGATTCTCCGTTTCGGTTTTTGATTCGGGCAGGGCAGGTCGGCACTTGCCGAATCCGCAAGCCTTGTTGACAGTGGCAAGCAGTTTCTGAATTTCGAATGGCTTGGTCAAGTATTCAAAAGCACCGTCACTCATGGCCTCAATGGCGTTCTCGGTAGAAACGAAACCGGAAATCATGATGATCGGGGCCGAAATATCATTCAGCTTGGCCTGTTTCAAGATATCCAGACCGGATAAAGTCGGCAGGTTGACATCAAGCAGGATGACATCGATGTCATCGTGCTTTTTGACAAATTCGACCGCTGTCTGGCCATCTTCCAGGAAGTAGAAATGGAATTTTGTCGGGTCAAACAGGTTGGCCAGCGACCGGGAGACCTCGGTATCGTCATCGACGATAAGGATATTCTTCATCTTATACATTTACCTTTATACACATTTCAGATTATCGGAATTCGCCGCCAATAATTTAGCTTACGGGCTAATTTAGTCGGGATAATTGGATGGATTTTCGGCATCCGCAAGGCAGAGAGGCAATCATTGCCCGCCGGAATGAATAAAGAGGGACAAAAAAGGGATATCAGCGATGTTCGCTGATATCCGCAACATTCAGGCTATTGATATAAAGGTCAGGATTCCTCTTCGACCAGGAATTTTACGATCGCGCCGGTAAGGACGAAATTTACAAAGAGGTCGATCACAACACCGATCAGAAGGATATAGAAGACCAATTCCGGGGAGAACTTAGAGACAATGACATCCGCTCTGGAAATTGCGAAAGACCCCGGCACCGATAAGAGGTAAGGGAAAAGGGCCAGGAAGAAAGAAAATATGGGGTGACGGAGAAAGTATGATATCGACTGCTTCAGGGCGCCCCAGACAGATTTCCTATTCACCACGACCGAAGGAACAGCATAGATAAAAATGGCATAAATAAAGACAGTCAATAATCTCAAACCCATATCAAAGAAAAGGGCCCGCCGCGGTGAACCATGCAACAGACCTGAGAAAAGAGTCGGCAGAAGCCAGCTAATCGTTACGACCAGAAGAACTGTGATAAAGCTCCAGACCGCCGCCAAATGGAGCCAGCGAGAGAAAGCATAACCGGGTTTAATCGCTTCTTCCCCCGTTTTAGCCGCAAGTATTTTCAGAAATAGAATGGATGTGAGCCCAGCGGCTAATCCTTCCAGAATGATCCCAAGAAAGATTTTCCCCCAGTCAAAAACCTGGGGAAGCATCAAAAATAGGCCGGGGTAATGGCTAAAAAAGTCGTCTCTTCCCTCGCCCAACAGGCGCACCAGCGGCGACAGGACGGGGTAAATATGAGGATTGGCATAGGAGACAAGCAGTATCAGCAAGACTGCCTGCAGAAAAGCATAGATCAGGAAAGGGAGCCAGAGTTTCCCTTTCCAGAACGATTTGAGGGGGGCCAAATAAAGCCCGATCAACAGATTCAGCTTCTCAATAAATCCCAATCGACCACCTCATATCCTTATGGCGCCGCGACTTCGTTTGACCCGGTCATCAGTCCCTGTCCATCATAGACATATACTTTATAGTAATATTTCAGAGTATCGGGCCTGGTATCGGTGAAGGTTGTGGTTGTCTGGCTGTTAATAATAGTCAGCAGGCGTCCGGTCGTCTCGGTGACTCCGACGACGGTGTCCCGATAGATTTGATAGGAAGCAAAATCATTATCATTGTTAGCGGTCCAGGTTAGAATCGAGGATAAATCCTGAGCGCGCACGGCCAGTTTGACCGCCAGCGGCGCAAGATTAACCGGCGTTGTGTCGGCGGCCACATTGGAGGGACTGAAGAGGCCGGTATTATCATAGACATAAACACGATAAAAATAAGGGGTGTTTGCCTGCAAATTGTCATCGGTGAAAGCCACCGTATTCCGTGAGGTCACGATAGACACCAGGTAAGAGTTATTGGAGACCGATCCGTTAATGTGCCGGTAAATCTGATAAGAGGCGAAATCGCTCCCGGCGGATTGTGACCAGGAAAGGCGAATACTCGAAGATGATTCGGCCACCGCGGTGAGTGTTGCAGGCTCAGGAGCCCGGGAGATATTGAGCAATGCCGAAGCGGTTCGATCGTCGGCGTCATTACCGGCGGCATCGCGGAATTTACCCGTGACGATTCCGCCGGCCACTTCGAGATTGACCGGAATGATGTAGCGGCGGCTATAAATTCGGTCGCCGGCCAGCAGGTCGCCATTGGTGCCGTCATCATAGAGAACGAGACGGGTCAATCCGGGGAAAGAGACTTCCGCTGAGCCATCGGTTTCGCCGGCCAGAAGAAAAAAAGTCATGGCGGAGCCGGGTGACGGTACAGGAGGCAGGGCAAAATATACCGAGTCAATGAATGCTCTGGTATCGAGGATTATGCTGTCCGAGACCGAACCGGCCGAATTAGACCCATCGGCGAATTGAAACCGGGCAAAAATCCGCTTGACACCGTCCCCATCGGAGAGAGTGCGACTCAGAGTCGGCGCGAAATCCTCCCAATGGGCGTCGACAAAATTGGGATCCTCGGAAGCCTGCACCAGGATTGCCGCCACCGGCACGACAAAAGCAAGCGTCACACTCCGCAATCGGGTGTAATTATCATCATTATTAATGGTAATCGAAAGAGTCCCCGGGCGGGTTGAGACCGCCTCGGAGAGCGGACCCTCCAGCCCCCCTGGCACTAGGGTAGAAACCTTAAAGAAATGGTTGCGTCCGGCGCTGAGACCGATGATAGTCTTCGAAAAAGTCTGGGATGAATCGCGGACGACATATCGGCCATTAAGCGAGTCGGCGGTATAGATTTTAAAAGACCGAGCCGCAGCGGTATCCGAGACCTGCCAGGAAAGACTGACCCCCTCGGCCAAATGAGTCAGCTTCAAGCCAATCGGGATCGGCGGTTGGAGGGGCAATTCCTGAGTCACGTCCGACGAATCAATATAGCGGCTGCATCCTGCCGCCAAGGCCAGTATCAATAAGAGATTGAATATCTTTTTCATATTCGGATTCCTTAATCAAAAACGATGCGACAGCACCAGCTGAGCACCGCCGCTCTTCAGGTCAGGCTTGAGACCAATCGAGTTGACTGTCAGGCTGCCGGTTTCCTCGGGGAAAAAGAAAAGGACATCAAGCAGATTCAATCCCCAGACGGCAACGGCCGCACCTATGGTTATGCGCCTTACATTCTCGGTATCATAGGCGTCCTTTTTAGCGATCCCCAACTGCGGATATAACCTGACTTTTTCCTCGTAGCTGCTGGCATTATCGTATTCCGACGAAATCAATTTGTAATGGTCGTTTTTGTCTTTGAAATCGGCATCAGCAATCAAAAAGGAGGCGATAGCCCCGGCGGCCATAACCATGAAGAATCCCCCCTTGGTCTTCTGTCCCGTATAGGATTGGCCCCATCCGGGGATCAGCAGCGAACGAGCCGCCGCCTTAAATCTGGTTTTGGGGCTCAGGCGGACGGTAAGACTCATATCTCTATCCGCCTGCAGAAAAACCGATGACTTGTATGTCTCGTACCCATATTTTTTCACCCGAACCTGATAATTCCCGTCAAGGGTTTGAGTGAAGCGGACAGGAGTGAGGCCATTGAGGGTGATAGCTCCGATAAGACTGACCTCGGCGCCGGGCGGGCTGGAGTCGACAGAAAGACCTTTCGGTTGCTCCTGTGCCGTCACGGCCAGAGGGAGAAGACATAACATGACAACTGCCAATTTCCCTTTGGATAACATTTCCCTATCTCTCTTCCAGGCTAAGTAATGTTTATTATTATAATCGGGAAAGATATGCTTTTTTGAATATCAATTCAAGAAATAAAAAAAAGCCCGCCGGGCGGCGGGCCTGATGCTTTTTCCGGCGTCTAACAGGCGCCGCGACCGGTAATGACAACCACCACGGTTTTCATTAAGATCTTAATGTCGCTCCAGATCGACCAGGTGTGAATGTAGGTGATATCGTTCTTGACCTTGTTGGTCACGGAATCGATTGACGAGTCATAACCATTATTGACTTGAGCCAGTCCGGTGATTCCAGGACGAACCCGCAACCGGATATGATAACCGGGAACCTTCTGAGCCAGGTCTTTGACGAAGAAGGGACGTTCGGGGCGAGGCCCGACCAGCGACATCTCCCCTTTCAGAACATTTATTAACTGGGGCACTTCATCAAGACGTGTCTTCCGGAGAATACGCCCGAGTCGCGTCACGCGGCTGTCATTCTGGATCGCCCAAACGGGACCGCTGTGCTTTTCGGCATCCTGTCCCATGGTGCGGAACTTGATCACCTTGAAAGGCCGCCCAAGAAGGTCTTCGCGACGACGCTCGCGGGCGCGCCTCTCGTCACCAGCCTCACTTCTGAAAGTGCGGCGGCTCCGGCGCCGGCGATTAAGCCCAACCCGATCCTGAGTATAAAAAACCGGGCCACGGCTATCTAATTTTATCAACAGGGGGAGCAGGATAAATACCGGAGAAGTCAAAATGAGACCAATGATCGCTCCCAGAACATCAAGTATCTTTTTTAGGGTTTTATCTATCATACTAAAAACTGATTTCCCAGGCTTGGTTATCGCCACGGGCATAAGAAAGGTATAGGAAAAGAGGGCCAAAACAAAGAGGATTCCGGAAATATATTCGCCATAATAAAAACGCACCGAATCCCAGATTGATTCTGAAACTATGGCTTCCCTACCAGCCGCCCCCTCGATTCCGACCGCCACTCCATAAGCAACCCCCCGATTAGACAGGGCTAAAGAGGTATTGGACGTAGTATCTGATCCGGTGTTTGTGAGGTTTTGTTCCATTAATCGTTGTTTCTCAATTTCTTCTAAATCCCAATTGGACGGGTATCATATGTTTACCACAATTTGAGCAAATTGACTGCCAAAGATATTTTGACAACCCTAATTAAGCAAAATATCATTGGAATTCCCAATTCACCTTATAACATGTTGATGTTCTTTAGATTATAGCTGCACAAATAGGCCGTGGAAGAAAAATGGATTACTCGCCCGACATTTTGCTAATTTTGCTTAAGGAGATTTTCTGAAGAGAGTGTCATAATTGATGCAACTGATTGCGCATATTTTACAATTGATTTGGTCGAAAAAGTGGTTAATAAGAAGGCCGGAATCAATTATGATTCCGGCCTTTTATTTTCCTGGAAAGCTGGTCGGGAAAGGTGGAGAAAATTAGTCTAATTTCCCATTCTTAAGCTGATAGAGATCCTATGAATGTTTTCGGCGCTGAAGTTCTCTTTGGGTGAAAAGGAATAATCAAATTGCGCCGCACCGAGGAGGGCACCGACGCCAAAGGTCATACTCTGGCCGAGGTTGCGACCATCCTGCGAAGGGAAGAAGCTATAACCGGTTCTGATGAAATATCGCTGATGATAATTGAATTCGAATCCATTCTTGATGGCTAGATTGCCATAGAACTGATTTTCGACCTCAGCCGAAACGAGAAACGAAGAGCCGAAAGGTCGATATCCCAATCCGGCTCGAATATTGGCCGGGAGTTTGTTGCCGGCATCGTAGAAAGTAAGGCTCTGGCCGATATTGGATGAGGCCAGTCCAAAAAGGAATTTGCCGGTCTGGAAGCGCAGGCCCAGGTCGGCGGCCAGCGCCGTCGCTTTGACATTGGCTAATGAGACGATGATATATTTCAGTCCCACCCCGACCGAAAGATTGTCGGTCAGGCGATAACCGCCCGCCACACCGGCGGCCAGGTCATAGGTGGAGCCGATATCGCCGATGGGATTGTCATCGGCGTCATATCCCTCAATTTCGCCATAACTGAGATACTCGGTATTAACCGCCAGAGTCAGTCGGTCGCTGACCGGGAAAGCGGCACCGAGAAAATTAAAATTCAATCCCTGGTACCAGGTGAAATGGGAAAAACTTATTTGTGCACACTCGAGAGCAGTCAGACCGCCGGGGTTCCAGTATGAGGCGCTGGCATCGTCGGCGATGGATGTGAAAGCTCCTCCCAGCGCGGCGGAACGGGCGCTGATGCCGATATTCAGAAAATCAGCCGAAGCCCGGCCGTTGTCCGAAGCAATAGTAGTCCTGCCCAGCAGGGCACTCAGGAATAAAACAAATCCCCATATCACTAATATCCTGAACAGGCTTCTTTTCATCACTGCGACCGCCTTTCTAAAACCTTATGAATTCGCCAGAAAGTGATTGCAATGATAGTGCCCGGATTCCAGTTGAATAGGAAGATTCATAGACAGAATTCATGTCTATTGCTCTCCATCGCTATAGCGCAATCGTTCATCAACTTACATGCTCTCTCGATCGTGGAGGCAATGCCGGTCGGGCCGCAATATCCCGAAGATCTGTTCCGCCCATTTGAGGGTCTTATTCGGCCAATGAACAAAATCCCGGATTTGCCAGTCATCTTCTTGATATCTCCTTGTCCAACCATGACTTGTCACTATCACGCAGCCTTTGAACATCTCCATGTCAATTGTCGGTTTATTCCACACAGAATTCAATAACCTGTGGGGAAAAGGCCATAATTATGTAGCTTATCAGTTTCTATAACATGTTGTCAATATGAAAATAACATCTATCAATGCGGTCATTCGGACGGCGACTCAACGGTACAATTGAGCATGGATGAATGGCCGGAGGGGTAATCAATCAGAAAGGTAACGTCGATCAGGTCGATCTTGCCATCACAATTGACATCGGCTGTCTCAGCTTCAGCCAAGGTGGCTCCATGACTATAGAGGAAATTGACGAGTTGAATAATATCGAGGGAATCAATAAGGCAGTCACCGGTTATGTCTCCCCTTTTCCGGCCGAGATGGAGAGTCGTGAAAGCGATGCCCCATTCCAGACCGTGGCTTCTCTCGGTAGCGCCGGTGTACCAAACCGGGATATCCCAGTTACCGTCAAGTTCCTCAAAGATGAAGGTCGATCGGTAGGTCATGAAATCCCAATCTTTGCGGCCACCGTGCCGAATAGCTTCACCTACCAACAGCCAATCCAGTCCGGTGCGGCTGATATAAAGGAATTGCCCCATAGTATCTACCGTGGGGTAAAGCGGTTGATTGAGTGTCGCCAGCAAATAGTACAAACTATCAAAAGGGGAACGGCGGATTTTGATATGCCAGATCTGGCGGTCGGGAAAAGGCGCCGGAATGCGGCAGGTATCGGCCCGAGCCCATGTTCGGCCCATCTCGGGAAATGTCAGCCGAACTATCTGCGAACCTTTCTCTCGCGAAATACCATCGACAAACCAAAGAAAGAAAGATCGGCCGGTATCGCCCACGACAGTAGGTGAGACTAAGCTCCAACCGCTCCACGGATCGGTTACCGAGGGATGGCTGGCCGCCAGCAAGATAGTATCGCCCGTGTCCCATGTGATTCCGTCATCGGAGCAGAAGGCAATAATGCTCCCTTTTTCAGATTTCCGAAAGTAATTCATGAAAATCACTTGTAGCTGACGGCGCTGTCTATCGTATCTCAGTTCCGGATCGGCATTATGTCCCGACTCACGCGGACCGACAAATCTGCTGATCGGTTCGGGGATCCAGACCGTATCATCTTCAATCTCGCCTTTTATTATTCGCCTCCCAATCGCATAAGGGCGTACCCAGCCGCTGTCTCTATAATTGCTCACTCGCATGGTCGGGTTTTCATAGGTTTCGTCGGTCAACGGATATGGAGTCATAATCATCCAGTATTTCCAGCGCGGTGTTTCCGCAGAGGCGATAATTGAATCCGGCGCCTCTTCGGAGTTAACGCCCACTACCTTCTTCCCCGCTACAGGCCCGAAAAATTGAGGGAAATAGGCGATGTCGGGATGAATAGCCCGGTTTGCAAGATAGGGGTTTTGCAGATTTAGGTTGAGATTCAGAGCGGAATCGGCATTTCTGCTCAGCAGACAGGTCGTGTCGAAAGGATGGGGCAAATTGCTCCGGGTGCCCTGCCCCTCACTCTGGCCGGTGGAAAGTCGTGGGAAAAACAAGACAGCCGCGGCCGTTAAGACCAAAAGAGAGGTGCACCGCAATTTCATACTACCCCGCTTCTGTCAGGTGCTGATGAAAATGCTGAAACCCGCGCATCCATCAAAGCGTAATCCCTGTGATTCGTGTATTTGCATCATAGAAAATTCACTTATGGCTGTCAAATATCAGCCGGAAATTAATTATTTCCGGACGATTGCCGACTCGGACCGGCGGTCCCCAGCTACCGAACCCGCACGAGATATAGAAATGAGTATTCTCGATTTTCTTATAACCCCAACTGAGTTCATAAATCGCGTTGGTAATGAAATTGAGGGGCCAGAGTTGACCGTGATGAGTATGTCCGGAGATTTGCAGATCAATGCCGTTGGCCGCCGCCCGCGCCAATTGAAACGGTTGATGATCGAGCAGGATCACCGGGAGATTCTGATTGACCCCGAGCATTAACTCCTCAAGGGTTTTCCTTTTTTTCCGGGCAAAACCGCTTATTTCCCGGTCCTCGCGGCCCACTATGTAGAAACTGTTTTCGATACAGACGGCGCTGTCTCTCAGAACCCGAATACCATGTTCAACCAGATAACGACAGGCCGGCTCCACACCGCCGATATATTCATGATTCCCCGTGCAGGCGTAGACACCCAGAGGAGCCTCGATATTGCGAAGCGCTTCGCCCAGGTTCTCCCGTATGACGGGACCCAGATCCTCATCGACAATATCTCCCGGAAGGAGCACAATATCCGGCTTGAGTTCATTCATGCTTTTCACCAACCGGTCGAGACGAGAGCGACCTATAATAGTTCCCAGATGAATATCGGAGGCAGCGACAATATTCAGGCCGGCTTTCGCTCCGGCGTTTTTCGGCAAGGTCAAATCAAAGGTGCGAATGCGCGGAGAAAGGGCGTTGATGTGACCCAGAAGGATTATGACGGCAACCAGCGCGATAGAGAAAAGGAGGGTGGTTTGTTTGGCGCGGGCGTAATCGAGAGTAACAAAGGAAGGATAGATAGTAACCAAATGATTGATCAGGCGCGATAAATCGAGAATTATGATTATCAGGAAAAAGTAAAGCATGGCGGCCAGCCAGAAGGAGCCTATCCAGACAAAGATATCGCTGACCAGCGAGAGATAGAAACGTTCCAGGATACGCCCGGCAATAAAGGCCAGAGAGAAAAACAGGAACAATATCAAGTAGTAGGTTCGGGCGCCGGCGCCGGATGGTATCGATTGCCAGCCGCGAATGAAAATGTAATAGTTGATCAGTCCATATACGGCCAGGACGATGGTAAAGAAAATGACAAAGTTGATTGTTTTCATTTAGAGATGGTTATTCGAAGAATTAATCGCTTTCGACAGAAACGAAGACATAAACCGAGGTTACCGCAGGCGGGATTTCATTGAGCGATATTTCTGCTGATACAATTGAATCCCGGAGGGCAGAGGTCTCAGAGAATCGATCAGATCCCTGCTTTTTTGAATTCGCTCCTGGGTTTGGGGGTGGCTGGCCGAGAGTTTTTCGAAGAAATTGGGATCTCCCTGGGACATGGCGGCCAGTTTTTCGAACATGGTGATTGAGGCCTGGGGATCATACCCCGCTTTTATCATGTATTGTATGCCATAGTTGTCGGCTTCGTT
>JAPLUR010000054.1 GCA_026397505.1 Candidatus Zixiibacteriota bacterium | reverse complement strand
CTTCCGAAAGCGCAAAGACTATGTTTCTCCTGCTAAAATCTAACTCGTTATACGACATTAGGTGTCTCCTTTTGAATCAGCTTGTAAATCTTAAGGATACACCTCTTGTCGTTTTTACACACTTATAAAGATATTACCCATAGAACCCCCCATTTATCATTTTTCTTGACTTTAAATTGCGATTTTCTTAATTTCGCAGTTTAACGATAACTGAAGAGGAAATTGGACTTGGAGACTCAGGAAAAAGAAGTGAACCAGAAAACAGACCTGTTTGAAAAATGCTTCCAATTCAAAGCGGCCGATGAAGTTAAGGCCGCCGGTGTTTACCCATATTTTCATCCCGTTTCTTCGGCCCCCGGAGATGAAGTCATTGTTGACGGCCATAAGATCATTATGGTCGGCTCCAATAACTACCTTGGGCTAACTAACGATCCCCGGGTTAAAGAGGCGGCCGCGAAGGCGGTCCATAAATATGGTTCCGGATGCACCGGTTCCCGGTTCCTTAACGGCACGCTGGACCTTCATATTGAACTTGAGGAGCGGTTGGCCAAATTTATGAAGCGGGATGCGGCTATCGTTTTCTCGACCGGCTTCCAGACCAACCTGGGAACCATTTCCTGTCTGGTCGGGAAAAGTGACACCCTGGTCATCGACCGGGCCGATCATGCCTCCATAGTTGACGGCTGCCGGCTTTCTTTCGGCAGAGTTCTCAAATATGGCCATAATGACATGAATGATCTGGAGCGGGTGCTCCGAAATGTCTCCGAGAACGGCGGCCGCGGCGGGATATTCGTTGTTGCCGATGGGGTCTTTTCCATGGAGGGGGATATTGTTAAACTCCCCGAACTGGCAACCCTGGCCCGGAAATACGGGGCGCGGGTGATGATTGATGATGCCCATTCGATCGGCGTCTTGGGTGAAGGAGGCCGCGGCACCGCCGAGCATTTCAATATGATCGATGGTGTTGATATTACCATGGGGACATTCTCCAAGTCGTTTGCCTCGCTGGGGGGATTTATCGCCTCTGATGCCAAAGTAATCAATTATGTCAAGCACTTCTCCCGTGAGTTTATATTCTCGGCCTCAATTCCACCCTCAGCCACCGCCGCCGCTCTGGCCGCTTTGGATATAATTGAGACCGAACCGGAACGGCGCACCAATCTCTGGAAAAACGCCCGCCGGATGCAGAGTGAATTCAAGCGGCTCGGGTTCGATACGCGTCACTCCGAGACCCCGATTGTCCCGGTGCTGATCGGCGAGGATATGGATACATTCCGATTCTGGAAAGCCCTTTTTGACAACGGCGTTTTTGCCAATCCGACCATTTCGCCGGCGGTTGCCCCCGGGATGGCACTGATCCGCACTTCATATACCGCTACTCATACCGATGCCCATCTCGACCGCGTTCTCGAAGTCTTTGAGAAAGTCGGCAAGCAGATGAGAGTGATTTCATAGAGTCAGATATTATGGTGCAGGGCGTTGAAGTCATCGAGGTCGATTCCCACAGGCTCCTGAATACCTTTATCAAACTTCCTTTCAAGTTCTATAAGGATGAGCCCCACTGGGTGCCGCCGTTAATTACCGAGCGAAAGCAATTTTTCAATAAGAAGAAGAACCCGTTTTACCGGGGGGCCAAGACCAAATTATTTCTGGCCTTGAAAGACGGCGAGGTGGTCGGTCGTATCGCCACCTGTATCAATTTTTACCATAATGAATTTCATCAGGAGAAAGTCGGCTTTTTCGGATTCTTTGAATCGATCGATGATTTTGAGGTCGCCGCGAAACTGTTCAAAGTGGCGATGATTACGCTCAAGTCGGAGGGGATGGAAAAAATGCGGGGGCCGACCAATTTCTCGACCAACCACGAAATCGGTTTTCTTATCGAAGGGTTCGATCTTCCCCCGACCGTAATGAATCCTTACAACAAACCGTACCTACCCAAGCTGGCGGAGAAATTCGGACTCAAGAAGGTGATGGATCTCAACGCCTTTTTGATCTCCAAGGAGATTCCGATATCCGAGCGCCAGGTGAATTTGGTCAAAAAAATAAAGGAACGGAACAGTATCAGGATTCGCTGTGTCGAGATGTCGCGATTCGATGAGGAAGTGAAGTTGATCAACAGCATCTATAACCAGGCCTGGGCGCGCAACTGGGGTTTTGTTCCGATGCCCGAGGATGAATTCTTTTACATGGCCAAAGATTTGAAACAGATTGTCGACCCGGAATTGGCGCTGATTGCCTATGTCAATGATGAACCGGCGGCGTTCTCGCTGGCCGTCCCCGATATCAACCAGGTGCTTATCAAACTGAACGGTCGTCTTCTCCCATTCGGAATTTTCAAACTGCTCTGGAACACCAAAAT